>JAQVCP010000046.1 GCA_028689735.1 Hespellia sp.
GTGGGAAGCTTTGATGTGGATGATCTTCTGCTCAATACAATTGGCGGAATCCTGGGATATATTGCATTTATCATCTGCAATGCTATAAGGAGACATTATGCAAATCGGAAAACAAAAAGAAAGTAGTTTATCTGTGTCGAAATTGCGGGACAGAAAGAATAAAAAGAACAGAAGATATGGGCAGGCACCTAAAAAGCATGCCAAGATGGGGATTGATTCCTGTATATATGCAGGAATTACAGCACTTGTTCTTATATTGGCAATTCTGATTGCGTATCTGGCGAGAGGAACATCAGCAGTGTACATAGGTATTATGGGGCTTTTGGCGATGGCATCTGCGGGGCGCGGTGTCTATGATGCAGTCAAAGGATTCCGGGAGAGAGAGAAGAACTATATCACCTGCAAGGTGGGGATGGGAATCAATATTTTCTTTCTTATATGCCTGGTACTAATTTATATAGGAGGCTTATTATAAATGACAATACAGGAAGAATTACAACAGGAGAATGAGCTGGCGGGTGAACGCTATCAGCTGGCTATTGACAGGATACGTGAAATCAAACAAGAGGATATTATTGACGCGAGGATGCAACCATACTTTCAGAGCTTGGCTGCATTTTTGCTTAAAATCGACGAGATCAAGGGGCTGTTGGAAGACAATCAATGGCAGGAACTGACCTTGGAGGAGATGCAGAAAATCAACCACAGCCTGTATGAAGACATTCTCCCGGGACAATACGAACAGAGCTTTGCCAATCCGGCATATGCCAAGAAGGAGATTCTGGAACCCTACGGACAGCTTCTTTCCTTTGTCTATACGGAGCTGCGCAGCGCGATTACTTTTGTATTCGAAGGGAATATTCAGTATCTGGCCATTTGCAATGAGCTGTTTCTGGAAATCTACGCCAGCTTTGAAGATGGTCTGCCAGAGTACAAGGGACTGAAGGACATCGTCTACTGGTATGCCAGTGATTACTGTGATGTGTTCCTGGCAGACCGGATTCGGGAACAGATTTACCCGGAATATTCCTTTGCATTTGACATCATCATGAAGAGTGATCTGGATGATCTGCGTTATCTCTACCGCTATGGTGAGTATGTCACGGAAAATGAGCTGGAGTCCGCGAGACATCTTGGCAGCCTGCCCGATGAGACGATTCAGAGAATGGCAGATGTCTACACGGAAGGATACCGGGTTGGCTTTGTGAATACCGGAAAGGACTTGTCAAAAAAAGAAGTCGTTAACGTTCGATATCATCTTGGCTTCGAGCGGGTGGTCCGGCAATCCATTCTTAATTTTGAAAAAATAAAGCTTCGGCCATCCATTTACCGGGCGGCAGTCAGTGTCATCACGAAACGTGGACAATCTAAGGTTGGCTATTGCGGGGCGATTGCAAATAAGCAGTATGAGTACGATCATCGTGCAGACGAAGGCATTTTCCTTGATAAAAAATATATCGAGAGAAAGCTGGATGTGACGAAGAATGTTTACGAGGAGAACAAGGACGCAGCGAGGCTGTTTGCCGGACCGGCAGTAATGGAGATTTTTGGCGAGGCACCGTTTGCACCGGAAAAGAAGAGAGAAGCGGTGGAGCTTACGGATTATCAGCGTCAGTGCTCACTTCAGTACGACAGCAAATCCACCCAGATTGTGAATCAGTACATTCCCGGAGAAGAGCGGAGCTTTACGATTATTGCTTATCCGATTCCAGAGATTGGTGAGAGGTACCGGGAGATTTTCGATGAAGTCATCCGCATCAATACGCTGGATGCCAAGGTTTACGAGAAGGTACAGCAGACCCTGATTGATGCGCTGGATGAGGGTGCGTATGTTCAGGTTTTGGGAAAAGCTCCAAACAAGACGAACCTGCGGGTACAGCTTCATCCCCTGGCGGACCCGGAGCATGAGACGATTTTTGAAAACTGTGTGGCAGATGTAAACATCCCTGTGGGGGAAGTGTTTACCTCGCCGATGCTGGAAGGCACCAATGGTGTTCTCCATGTCAGCAAGGTTTATCTCAATGAACTCCAATATCAGAACCTGGAGATTACATTCAGCGAGGGAATGATTGCAGACTATGGCTGTACGAATTTTGAAAATCCGGAGGACGGCAGAAAATATATTGCAGACAATATTCTCCATAACCATGAGTCCCTGCCCATCGGAGAATTCGCAATCGGTACCAACACCACGGCTTATGTGGTGGCCAAAAAGTATCAGATGGAAGAGAAGATGCCGATTCTGATTGCAGAAAAGATGGGACCACATTTTGCAGTGGGAGATACCTGCTACAGTTGGAGCGAGGACATCAAAGTATACAATCCGAATGGAAAAGAGATTGTCGCCAGAGATAATTCGGTATCACTTCTGCGTAAGGAGGACCCGGAAAAAGCATATTTCCAGTGCCATACAGATATAACCATACCTTATGAAGAGTTAGAAGAAATAAGTGTATATACAAAAGCAGGAAAAAATATTATACTATTGAAGAATGGACGTTTTGTTCTTGAGGGAACAGAAATTTTGAACGAACCTCTGAAGGAACTGGGCAGTCTGTAGAAAAGCAGCGAAGCGGATGACAATGCCGCTTTACGATAAGTGTAACTTATAAGACACAGTTGAGAAGAAAGGTGGGAAATTATATGCCAAAAGTAGGAATTGTAATGGGCAGTGACTCTGATTTGAAAATCATGGGAAAAGCAGCAGATATGCTGGAAGAACTTGGAATCGAATATGAGATGACGATTATTTCGGCACATCGTGAACCGGACGTGTTTTTTGAATATGCAAAGAGTGCAGAAGAAAAAGACTTTAAGGTGATTATCGCAGGAGCAGGAATGGCAGCACATTTGCCGGGAATGTGTGCAGCAATCTTCCCGATGCCGGTAGTTGGAGTGCCGCTTTCGAGTAAGAATCTGGAGGGCGTTGACGCACTGTATTCTATTTTGCAGATGCCACCTGGAATTCCGGTTGCCACAGTAGCAATTGATGGTGCAAAGAATGCGGCGATTCTGGCGGCGAAGATTCTTGCAGTTTCCAATCCGGAGCTTTTGAACAGATTGAAAGCATATACACAAGAGATGAAGGAACAGGTACAGGCCAAGGATACAAAGCTGCAGCAGGTTGGATATAAGAACTACTAAAGATATGCAGGCAGCTTTCAGAGTACGAGAAGTATGGAAGGATAAAAATGTGGCAGGATCTTAAGGTGATCAATGGGGAATTCCTCATAGATTACTGCGGAGCTGAGATGCTGATATAAGAATCTTGACAGAGATTTTAGAAGAAGGAGAAAAAAGATGGATTATAAGAACGCAGGTGTAGATATCGAAGCTGGTTACAAATCAGTGGAGTTAATGAAAAAACATGTACAGGAGACAATGAGATCTGAAGTACTGACGAATATCGGGGGATTTTCCGGTGCATTTTCTATGGAGAAATTCAAAGACATGGAAAAACCAACGTTGGTATCAGGAACGGACGGTGTTGGTACAAAGTTGAAGCTGGCTTTTCTGATGGACAAGCATGATACCATCGGTATCGACTGTGTGGCAATGTGTGTCAATGATATTGCATGCGCAGGTGGTGAGCCATTATTCTTCTTGGATTATATTGCATGTGGCAAGAATGAGCCGGAGAAGATTGCAACGATCGTAAGTGGTGTGGCAGACGGATGTAAGCAGTCAGACGCAGCGCTGATTGGAGGCGAGACGGCTGAGATGCCTGGCTTCTATCCGGAGGATGAATATGATCTGGCTGGATTTGCAGTTGGTGTCGTAGATGAGAAGGACCTGATTACAGGAAAAGAATTAAAAGACGGAGATGTCCTGATTGGAATGTCTTCTTCCGGCGTACACAGCAACGGATTCTCTCTTGTAAGAAAAGTATTTCATATGGATAAAGAGACACTTGGCACTTATCATGAAAGTCTTGGCTGTACCTTAGGCGAGGCACTGATTGCGCCTACAAAGATTTATGTAAAAGCCCTTCGCGGCATCAAGGATGCCGGAGTCCGCGTGAAAGCATGCAGCCATATTACAGGCGGCGGATTCTATGAGAATATTCCCCGTATGCTCTGTGACGGAGTCCATGCAGTAGTAGAGAAGAACAGTTATCCGATTCCACCGATCTTTGATATGCTCGCAAAAGAAGGCGATATTGAAGAGAAAGCAATGTACAATACATACAATATGGGACTGGGTATGATCCTTGCAGTAGATCCCGCTGATGTGGAGAAGACAATGGAAGCAATCAAAGCGGCAGGAGAAGCGCCATACGTAGTTGGACGGATTGAAGCAGGAGAAAAAGGAGTAACCTTATGCTAAAAGTAGTTGTCTTAGTATCGGGAGGTGGAACAAATCTCCAGGCAATTATTGATGGAGTAAAGAACGGCTCCATCCGCAATACTCAGATTGTTGGTGTCATCAGCAACAATAAGAACGCATTTGCACTGGAGCGTGCGGCCAGGGAGCAGATTCCTGCAAGCTGCATTTCCCCGAAGGACTTTTCTTCCAGAGATGAGTTCAATCAGGAGTTCATGGATGCAGTCGATGGGATGCAGCCGGATCTGATTGTGCTTGCCGGATTTCTGGTCGTGATTCCTGAAGAGATGATTCAAAAATACAGAAACCGTATGATTAATATCCATCCATCCCTGATTCCGGCATTTTGCGGAAAAGGATTTTATGGGCTGAAGGTTCATGAAGCGGCACTGGAGCGCGGTGTGAAAGTAGCAGGAGCGACCGTTCATTTTGTGGATGAGGGAACTGATACGGGTCCGATTATTCTCCAGAAGGCGGTTGCGGTAGAAGCAGGTGATACGCCTGAAGTTCTCCAGCGAAGAGTGATGGAGCAGGCTGAGTGGAAGATTCTGCCACAGGCAATCGATGCGATTGCTGGTGAAAGAATCTCAGTAGTGGAAGGAAAAGTGATCATAAAGTAAGGTTGGACGGCGGGCATTCGCCTGACTTTATGGAGAGATTACAGACAAATGATGGAGGTTCACATGAAAGTATTAATAGTAGGAAGCGGTGGAAGAGAACATGCAATCGCATACAGTGTTTCTCTCAGCGATAAAGTAGATAAAATATACTGTGCTCCGGGGAATGCAGGAATTTCAGAATATGCAGAATGTGTAGCAATCAGTGCAATGGAGTTTGACAAACTGGTTGATTTTTCTGTGGAGAATCAGATTGATCTTGTCATTGTCGGCATGGATGATCCGCTGGTAGGAGGTCTGGTTGACGAATTAGAAGCAGCCGGAATCCGTGCGTTTGGACCAAGAAAGAACGCAGCAATTTTAGAGGGGTCAAAGGCGTTTTCGAAAGATTTAATGAAAAAATACAACATTCCTACAGCCGGATATGAGAATTTTGACAATCCGGAAGCGGCGCTTGACTATCTGGAAACTGCCAAGTTTCCAATTGTGCTGAAAGCGGATGGACTTGCACTTGGAAAAGGTGTGCTGATCTGTTCAACGCTGGAGGAAGCTAAGGAAGGTGTGAAAACGATCATGCTGGACAAGCAGTTCGGAGATTCCGGCAATGCAATGGTCATTGAAGAGTTTATGACAGGACGCGAAGTCTCGGTACTTTCGTTCGTGGATGGGAAGACCATCAAGACCATGACCTCTGCACAGGATCATAAGCGCGCCAAGGATGGAGACCAGGGACTTAACACAGGCGGTATGGGAACATTTTCACCAAGTCCGTTCTATACAAAGGAAGTAGAAGATTTCTGCAACAAATATGTATATCAGGCAACGGTAGATGCCATGCGCGCAGAAGGACGTGAGTTTAAGGGAATTATTTTCTTTGGCTTGATGCTGACCAGTGAGGGACCGAAGGTGCTGGAATATAATGCGAGATTCGGTGATCCGGAGGCTCAGGTTGTCCTGCCGCGTATGAAAAATGATATCATTGAAGTAGTGGAAGCGTGTATTGATGGAACTCTGGATCAGATTGATCTGCAGTTCGAGGATAATGCAGCAGTCTGTGTTGTCCTGGCATCAGATGGTTATCCGGTGGCATATGAAAAAGGAATTCCGATTACAGGCTTTGAGGAATTCAAAAAGCATGAGGGTTATTACTGTTTCCATGCGGGAACCAAATTTGACGGCGACCAGATCGTGACCAACGGCGGACGTGTACTTGGAATTACGGCCAAAGGAAAAGATTTGAAGGAAGCAAGAAAGAATGCGTATGCTGCGACAGAGTGGATTCAGTTCGCAAATAAATATATGAGAAATGATATTGGTAAGGCGATTGATGAGGCATAAGGAATGCTGATCGTCCGCTTTCCTGACGGACGCTGCAGCAGGGAGCGTTTGTGAGGGGAATGGATTCTGCTTTCTCGAACATTGAAGATAATACAAAAGATACGGGGATAACAAAATGTTGTGCCTCGTATCTTTTTATGTTATACTCACCATATAACAGAAAACAATAGAGAAAAGGTGATAATATGCTGATTGAGGTTGATTTTAACAGTGAGGAAGCACTTTACGTTCAGTTAAGGAATCAGATTATTCTGGGAATTGCTACTTCAGATATTCAGGAGGGGGATGCGCTTCCGTCGGTGAGGCAGCTTGCGGATACCATCGGGATCAATATGCATACGGTGAATAAAGCGTATACCGTCTTGAAAAGGGAAGGTTATATTCAGCTGGACCGGAGAAAGGGTGCTGTGATTGCGCTTGATTTGGATAAGCTTCAGGCGTTGGAGGATATGGAGAATCATCTGCGGATTTTGCTGGCGGCAGGCAGCTGCAAGGGAATTACCAGGGATGAAGTACATGCGTTAGTGGACGAGATTTATTCGGAATATGAACATCTATAGAGTGGCAGACAGTGCCAGACATAATAAGTAAGTAGAAGATGGGATTCTATTTCCATCCTACAGAATCTAGATTGGGAGGATTGTATGCAGAGTCAATACACAAAACAGGCCGAACAGGTATTAAAATATGCGACGACCATTGCAAAAGAGCTGGATCATCCGTATATCGGTTCCGAGCACTTGCTGCTTGGTCTTCGAAAGGAATTTACAGGGGTGGCAGGGCAGATTCTTGCAATACGCCAGGTGGAGGAAAGCCAGATTCTAAGGCTCATCGATGAACTGATTTCGCCGGAGAGCGATACCGTTTTAGCTGGAACAGTGGAGGAAAGTCCGAGGCTTCAGTATCTTTTGGAGGAGTCTGCAAAGGAAGCGGTGAAGCTCCATGAGTCTAAGATCGGGACGGAGCATATGCTGCTTGCAATCATTCATGATGTGGAATGTGTCGCAGCAAGGATTCTCATTACACTCAATGTCAATCTGCAGAATATGCAGCAAGACATTCTGGATACCATCGGTGCAGATGCCAAGGAATATATGAGTGAGAGCATGGAAGAACTGGACGGTTCTCAGACTGCACTTTCACAGTACGGAACAGATTTGACTGCTCAGGCAGCAGAAGGAAAGTTGGATCCGGTGGTTGGAAGAGAGGGAGAAATCAGCAGATTGATGCAGATTCTCAGCAGAAGGACAAAGAATAATCCATGCCTTGTGGGGGAGCCGGGAGTGGGTAAGACCGCCATTATCGAGGGACTTGCTTCCAGGCTGGCGGCGGGAATTGTGCCGGACAGCATGAAGGGGAAGCGAATTCTCACACTGGATCTTCCAGGACTGATTGCAGGCTCCAAGTACCGCGGCGAATTCGAGGAACGGATGAAAGGACTGATTGCAGAAGTGAAGAATGATCCAGATGTCATTCTATTCCTGGATGAGGTGCACACCATCATTGGTGCAGGTGGGGCGGAAGGAGCAATTGATGCCTCCAGCATATTGAAGCCGGCACTTGCAAGAGGTGAGTTCCAGCTCATCGGAGCCACCACCATCACCGAATACCGCAAGTATATCGAAAAGGATGCGGCGCTTGAGCGGAGATTCCAACCGGTGAACGTGGAAGAGCCGACAGCGGAACAGTGTCTGGAGATTCTGCGAGGACTGAGGAGCAAGTATGAGCAGCATCATAAGCTTACAATCAGCGAAGAAGCGCTGAAAGCGGCTGTTACGTTATCCAACCGCTATATCAATGACAGGAATCTGCCGGACAAAGCAATCGATGTTCTGGATGAAGCATGTTCGAAGGTGCGTCTGAATGGCTATAAGGCAACGGATGGAATCCCGAAGCTGGAGCAGAAGTATCGTGAACTGATTCAGCAGAAAGAGGATGCAATCAAGAATCAGGATTTTGAAGGAGCTTCTCTGCTGAACAAAGAGCAGGGAGAGGTTGAGAAAAAACTTCTTGCAGCAAGAAAGCGTTTCGAAAGAAAGCAGACCAAGTCCAGTCTTTTGGTGGTTGAGGAGGATATTGCAAATGTAGTATCTGTCTGGACGAAGATACCACTTCAGCGGCTGACAGAATCTGAGGGCAGCAGACTTCAGAAGCTGGAGTCAACCCTCCACAAGAGGGTTGTTGGTCAGGAGGAAGCTGTGAGTGCGGTGGCAAGAGCGGTACGCCGGGGCCGAGTCGGTCTGAAGGATCCCAAGAGACCGATTGGTTCTTTCCTGTTTCTGGGACCTACCGGAGTGGGAAAGACAGAGCTTTCCAAGGCGCTGGCAGAGGCGCTGTTTGGCAACGAAGAGTCCATTGTCAGAGTCGATATGTCAGAATACATGGAGAAGCACAGCGTTTCAAAGATGATAGGCTCCCCTCCGGGATATGTTGGACATGATGAGGGCGGACAGCTGAGTGACCAGGTGAGGACCCATCCATACTCTGTCGTACTATTTGACGAGATTGAGAAAGCACATCCCGATGTATTCAACATTTTACTGCAGGTTCTGGATGATGGACACATCACCGATTCCCAGGGACGAAAAGTGGACTTTAGAAATACCGTGATTATCATGACATCCAATGCGGGAGCCAAAGCAATCATGGAACCAAAGAAGCTTGGTTTTGCAGCGAAGGAAGACGCATCCGGTGATTACAAGCGGATGAAGCAGAATGTAATGGACGAGATCAAGCAGATTTTCCGACCGGAATTTTTGAATCGAATTGACGAGATTACGGTCTTCCACTCCCTGAATGAAGAGAACCTTAAGCAGATTGTAAGTCTGCTGTGCCGTGAGCTCACGACCAGAGTCGACCGCCAGTTGGAAATCCAACTGACCATCCGTGATTCCGTCAAAAAACATATTGCACAGAAGGGGACAGACCTGAAGTTCGGAGCAAGACCACTGAAGCGGGCAATCCAGACGGAGCTGGAGGATAAGCTTGCGGAAGCAATTTTGAGCGGCGAGATAAAAAGTGGAACCGCAGTCGAGGCAGGCATTTCTAAAAATGCTATTAAATTTTATACAAAGACAACAAAGAAGTAGAAAAAGGAAACAATATATTATATAATGAGTCATAGCGGTTCAGTATTACATTTATGATGAAAAAGAAGCTTTTACCATCTTGTTCTGAATCGTTACGAGGACTATATAACAATACCTAGGAGGAGAGAATAATGGCTGCAGTAAAAGAATTATTACGTGTAGAGGAAGATGGTTCCCTGAGCTTTGGAGACTACACATTGACATCAAAGACGAAATTAGACAATTTTGAATATGAGGGTGATCTCTATAAGGTGAAGACATTTGCGGAGATTACAAAGCTTGAGAAGAACGGAATGTTCGTATACGAATCAGTTCCGGGGACTGCAGTAGAAGAATTCAAGGCTTCTGAGAATGAAATTTCATTTTCCGTATCCGCTGCGGAAGATGCACAGTTCACATTAGGACTGGAAGAAGACAGTGAGTATCAGGTCTATCTTGATGGCGCATCTGCCGGAAAGATGATGACGAATCTTAGCGGAAAGCTTAGTGTGAGCACAGAGCTGAGTGAAGGCGAACATGTAGAAGTGAAAGTAGCAAAATGCATATAGTGCATTAAGATAAAGACACTTTATTACATAGGTGAAATGTTAGGTGGAGAGAGGACTCTGAAGGATGCTTGCATCAATCAGAGTTTTCTCTTTATTGACGTTGTCGTGAAAGCTCCCCGGGGAGTTTTGCAAATAGGAACATCGGATACTGCCGGAAAACAGCGAAGCGGATTGTCAGTGTCCGCTTTACTAAAATGTGGATAAGTGAAGGAGAAATGATGGCTAAAGGGAAAAAGAGTATCTATTTTTGTCAGAATTGTGGACATGAGGAGAATAAATGGCTGGGTCAGTGTCCAATGTGCAAGGAGTGGAATACCTTCGTGGAGGAAACAGTGAGCACGGCGAAGGCCAGCGTGACGCGTCAAGTGAAAGAGGCGAAGGTCGTGAAGCTGACGGAGGTGGACAGCGAGGATAATGCCCGGATTCAGACAGATATAAAGGAACTGGACCGGGTGCTTGGCGGAGGAATCGTGCCGGGGTCTCTGGTATTGGTCGGCGGCGATCCGGGAATTGGAAAGTCGACGCTCCTTTTACAGGTCTGTCAGCGCCTGGCGAAAGAAAAGACAGTCCTGTACATTTCCGGGGAGGAGTCTCTGGCACAGATTAAGCTTCGCGCCAACCGGATGGGAACATTTACGGACAAACTGCTTTTGCTGTGTGAGACGAACCTGGACATTATTCGCAATGTGATAGAAAAGAAAAGTCCGGAAGTGGTCATCATTGATTCCATCCAGACCATGTACAATGAAGAAGTCGCATCGGCCCCGGGCAGTGTCTCCCAGGTAAGAGAATCAACGAATGTGCTGATGCAGTTGGCGAAGGGACTTACGATTTCCATTTTTATCGTTGGACATGTGACGAAAGAGGGAAATGTGGCGGGACCGAGAGTGCTGGAGCATATGGTGGATACCGTACTGTATTTTGAGGGGGATCGCCATGCCTCCTATCGGATTCTGCGTGGTGTTAAGAATCGATTTGGATCGACCAATGAAATCGGAGTGTTTGAGATGAGAAATACCGGGCTGGAGGAAGTGGAGAATCCGTCCGAATATATGCTGAGCGGGAAGCCGGAAAATGCATCGGGTTCCGTAGTGGCTTGTTCCATGGAAGGGACCCGGCCGATTCTGATTGAGATTCAGGCACTGGTTTGTCAGAGTAATTTTGGAATGCCGAGAAGAACGGCGGCCGGTACGGACTATAATCGTGTCAATCTTTTGATGGCAGTGCTGGAAAAGAGAATCGGACTTCCACTTTCCAATTATGATGCATATGTCAATATTGCGGGTGGAATAAAGCTCAACGAACCGGCACTGGATCTTGGGATGGTTCTTGCAATCATTTCCAGCTACAAAAATCGTGCGGTGGATGAGAAGACCATCATCTTTGGTGAGGTCGGACTCAGCGGTGAAGTCCGGGCAGTAAGTATGCCGGAACAGAGGGTGACAGAGGCGAAGAAGCTGGGATTTGAAACCTGCATCCTGCCGCAGGTTTCCGTGAACCAGGTGAAGAATATAAAAGGAATCAAGATACTTGGCGTAAAGAATATCAGCGAGGCAATGAACCTGATATAACATCACCTGCAATACAAAAAAGCATCCAGCCTATTTTCCATTAGGATATTGATTGTCCGCATTGCTTACAACTGATTTACCTACAACTGCTGTAATAACGGAATACTTATCATAAAAGAGGTTCCCTCTGAAAGTGCAGAATGCAGGTCGATGGTTCCCTTGTGTTCTGTTACAATGGTCTTTACAATATAGAGCCCCAGCCCTTTGCCGTTGGGCCGGTTGGTATAGAACCGATTGAAAACATGAGAAATCTCCTCGGGAGCGATGCCGCAGCCCGTGTCGGAGACCGTGATCAGTGCGTGATCCGATTCCTTGCGCAGGGTGAGCGTGATGGTGCCGTCCGCAGGGGTGGCAGCCACTGCATTGTAAACCAGGTTCTCCAGCATACGCAGTAATTTCTCGCGATTTCCCAGAATCATGCAGGCACCCTCGGTGAGCCTGCTGGAAAACAGAAAATCAATGCCGTCAAGCTCCACATCGGGTTGATTGGAGCGGTGAAATTGCTGTAAAAGCAGATAAAGATCCAGCGGTTCCATGCAAAATTCCAGATTATTTTCTACCGTGAAATCCTGCATGGTCTTAATGCGTCCGGCCACGTCACTGCATTTCTCTTCAATGACCGTGAGCAGTGAGGCGGTATCGGAATCCAGCTGAATCTGATTTTCCTGAATTAGCCGGGTATAGGTCAGGATGGATGCCATCGGTGATTTCAGATCATGAAGGAACTCGGAAAGAAAACGCTGCCGCTCGTTGATCAGTCCGGCGATATCCTGGGTCTTGTGCTCTACCTCCTCTTGCAGACGGAAGGTGAGAGATTCATTTTCCGCAATCATGGAGCGGTTTTCCAAAAACATAAACATACTAAAACAAAGAACCAGAGCAAACACCCCATATTCATCCAGCCAACCGGTATATGCCGGTTCGTAACGATTGATCAGGAGGGTACCGGCAAAGAGGCTGGTGCCATAGATGGTGACGCCGACCAGAAGCCATTTGGCCTCAGAATTCTGTCTCAATGAGGCGTAGAAGGTGAGACAGATCAGCAGCAGCGCAACCAGAAGCTTGTAGATGGAAATTATTTTGCCATATACAAAGGTATAGGTAGGAAATACAGGAAGCACTGCCAG
Source organism: Hespellia sp. (assembly GCA_028689735.1). GTDB lineage: Bacteria > Bacillota > Clostridia > Lachnospirales > Lachnospiraceae > Hespellia. The sequence continues at coordinate 12,614 of JAQVCP010000046.1, forward strand.
AGGCACAATGATGGAAACCAGGAGCATGGTGCCTGCGCAGCGGCAGAGCATGGCCCCTTTTCCATGGAAGAGGGGGATGCCCATATAGAGGAGAACAATAGCCAGAATGCAGAAAATACCCAGCATAGAAGCCGCATCCTCCATTGCGTAGAGCAGCCGGTTGGAACCAAGCCCCAGAAGATGAATAAAAGGATACAGAATCCGCACACAAAAACTAAGCACAAGGATACCCAGACAGAGCGAAAGACGACGATGTCTGGAATTCTTTTGTGCCCAGAAGGGGAGCGTGAACAGTGCGATGGCCAGGGAAAAGAAGCAGAGAAAGCCATAAAAAATCATCCGGACCGCATTCATGGTATGCAGACATGCGGCACTTCCCAGAACAGGCGGGAACGTCATACCGCTGTAGTAATGTGTATAATTCGCTGTCTGAACCACCAGCTCGGTCTCTTCTGTCAGCGTAAAGGAACAGACCAGATCCTTGATCTGTGGCTGATAGGGAGAGACACTTCCGGTCTGTCCGACCAGCTCACCATTTACATAGACCTTGCTGGAGGAATAAATCTCCGGCAGAAGCAGGTTGAAGGTGGCGGGTGTACCATCGTAATGAAGTAAAAGCCGATAGGTCGCCGTGCCATAAGAATCCTTATTCTTATGAAATGCAGACAAATTCAGAAACTGCCCGATATAGGTAGTGACGGAATCCGTGTCCGGTGTGGAAGCAATCTGCTCCGGTGTCAGAAGCTGATTCGGGTACATCTCCCACCCGTCTGCCAGATAAGCAGGAACATCCTGAGACAGACTGCCCTCTTCCAAAAGTGCAAATCCATCTTGCGAAACGGGAACAGGTGAATTATACTTATTATCATATAGATAAAGTGCAAAAAAGAAGGTGCTTGACAGAAGCAGAAGCACCAAAAAAAGGACTAGATTTTGTAACCATTTTTTGGAATTCATAAAAATACCTCGTAGGAAAGGGATATTCATGAGACATAGATACTCACAAATTATCATTATATTGTTTTTGTTCCTCTTCTCCCCGGTGCTTCTTGCTCATGCAGAAGATATGCCTGAGGAGGAGATACAGTGGGAAAGTGCGTCCACCTGGGAAGAGCTGCAGGTCTGGCTGAAGGATCATGAAAGTGCCGGTGGCAATATAAGGCTTACACAGGATATTGTCATGACCGGAGATTTTACCTACAGCCGTTTCTTTTCGGGGATGACTGAGCCGGGTGATCTGTGTGTTGATACCGGGCCATACCACCTTCTCGCAGAAGGGAATATCCAATTTGCCGGAGGCCCCAAATTCACGATAATGGGGGATGGAGAAGTCATCCGGGCAGCAGAAGCAGGGCGGCTGAGGATGACCGCAATGACCATAGAGAACAGAACGGGTGACTGCGCCATCTATCAGGAAGAAGGCGGAACCCTCTGCGTGGGTGGTGGAACTGTGGTTCAAGGCGAGATCCATTATGCAGAACTTCCGGTTGTGACTGACTATACTTATATAGAGGTCATGGTGCCGGAGGCAGAGAATCTTACGGAGCATCTGCCATCTACTGTTTATGCTAATTATAACTACCAGGGGCAGGATAATTCAAGTAAAATGTCTGCAGAATGGGATTTGGAAGCCTTTGAATCCCAGATTACAGACAGGCAGCGGTTCCGACTCAGCGGGCATGTCCAGGGAGCGGTGCAGCAGGTTCCACTGACAGCTGAGGTGGTATTCTTTGATCGGGACATCACCTTTTCCGAGGCACTGTTTTATGAATACCAGAAGAGCACGCTTGTATCCTTAGATTATTACTGCAGGGGAGCACTGAAGCCACAGCTGTACTATTCCCTTGATCAGGACACGTATACTCCGGTATCTGCTCATCCCACTCGCATTGAGGAAGAAAAAGGGCAGGCACAGTTTTCACTGGTCAAAGGAAAGAGTCTCTCGGAGTGTGCGGAAGATGAGATACCATGGGAACCGGGTGATCCTGCGATTTCCTTTGTGTTTGGCTGGCAGACCGAGAGTGGAGAGCAGTATTCAGATGTCATCTGTTATGACGGAACAGACGGTGTTATCGCCGGAGAACCCTACGATGGGAACCGGGGCGGTGGAACAGATCTGGGAGGTGACATCCCGGGAAATGGCGACCTCGGAGACGGGGATAAGGAGACAACCACTCCATCACCTCCAACGCAGGATGTACCGGAGAAAGAGGACCCCGGCAAGGAAGAGGACCCCAGTAAGGAAGAGACCCCCGGCAAGGGAGAGGACTCCGGTAAGGAAGAGACCCCCGGTAAGGGAGAGGACTCCGGTAAGGAAGAGACCCCCGGTAAGGGTGAGGACCCCGGCAAGGAAGAGACCCCCAACAAGGATGTGAACTCAGGTGGGGATGCGAACTCAGGTAAGGATGCGAACTCAGGTAAGGATGCGAACTCTGGTAAGAATGAGGAGCCGGGCAAGGGGGAATCACAGCCGCCAATGACGATAATCGGAATATCGCCGCCTGCAAATGCACTGAATCAGACAACGGATACAGCAGTGTCGGACAGGAAGTTAAAAGCCAATCCTCTTGTGCTGACAGGAACTTTAGGGCTCTTGCCAGAGATGATGGTAAGTGAAATCGACAATACAGGGGGAATCGCAAAGAGTTCAGAGCAGATGAAAAGTGCTTCACAAAAAGAAACGTCCGATACAACTGGCGTGTCTGAAAATGTGACTGCATCCGGAAGCACAGCTGTATCTGGCAGTGAGGCTGTGGAGCGGGAAGATCCCGGACAAGACGGTTCAAAGATGTGGCTGGTGATTCTTATCACAGGTATTGTATTGTTGACTGCCTTTGGAATTTCCGGCGTCATTTTAAAACAACTACATAAAAGATAGTATGAGAATGGGATACCTTTAGGCTTTAAAAAGGTATCCTTTTCTTCGTATTGTCTGAATGTATTCCCGATCTGGACACAGCTCCAAAAGCTTCTGACGGACGGAGGCAATGCGGGCCTGAAGATTGTGCAGGCTCTTTCCAAGCGGCTCCTTCCAAATGCCGTCATAGAGCTGCTCATAGGAAAAGAGCTGATTTGGATGCTGTACAAAAAAGGCGAGAATATCAAATTCAATGGAGGTGAATTCCATCTGATGTGTTCCATACGTTACCGTGCGATTGGTCAGGTTCACGGAAAGTCCATCAAAAGTCAGTATCGTGGCAACAGGTGTATCAAACCGACGCTGGATGCGCAGGCAGATACGAGCCTCTAATTCTTTTGGAGAAAAGGGTTTGCATACATAGTCATCAGCACCCAGACGAAAACCTCTCAGCTTCGCTTCCTCCTCCGTAAAAGAAGAGAGGAAAATCAGCGGCAGGGTTGTAAAGGAACGGAGCTGCTCGCAGAGGGTAAATCCATCGGTATCGGGTAGCTGGATGTCCAGAACAATACAGTCCAGTTTGATTGTCTTTGCCATCTGCAAAGCAGCCTTCCCTTCCGTGGCACAGAATACTTCAAACTCTCTTTTCTCAAAGAACTTTTTCATAGCACTCAGCAATATTGTATCATCATCAATTAACAGGATTCTGTACATGTAGTTTCCCCCTCAATTTGCTCTATTTTGTAATCGTGATAAACAGCTTTTTAATGGTTATAGATATTGTATCACAGTTCTCCGGGTCTTCCTACTTTCGATTCTCCTTCTTTCGTCCTTATTTCAGCGAATTTGACAAAAAAATATGCAGAATAGGTATAATGAAAAAATGAATAGAATCGGATTTTTCTACTGGAAACGATAAGGATAAGTAGGGGATTAGATGAAGGAGGAATTGAAAATGCGTAAGAAAAGGAATAAACGAATGAAGAGAGGTCTGGCGCTTATTCTGGCAGTGCTGTTGACCTGTCCGGTAAATGCAATGGCATTTACCGAGGTACGAGCTTCGACGGTCTCAGAGCAGACAGGCGGCGAAGCGGAAGAGATAACTCCGGCAGAGATTCAGACAGAGGTTTCAGAAGAAACCCCAGTGGAGTCACCGGAAGAGGTGCCAGCGGAGGCCCCGGAAGAGATGGCATCGGAGACCCCAGAAGAGATGGCAGCGGAGACTCCAGAAGAGGTGCCAGCGGAGAACCCGGCGGAAGCACCGGAGGAAGAAACGCCAGAGGAAGCTCCGGCAGATCCGGTGGAAACTGTGCGTGCGCAGATCGCAGCTCTGCCGCTGGATATGACTATGGAACAATGGCAGGCGATGACAGAGGAAGAGCAGGCGGCTCTTTATGAAAAACTACAGGCTGCCAGCGATGCTTATGACGCATTGGATGAAGCAGGGAAGACTGCGTTAGGGGACGAGTATGCCAGACTGGGCGCGGTGTTTGAGATCGTGAACAGCGATGCGAAAACTATGAGTGATAGTCATACCTGCAAGACAGCAGCAGGAGCTGATCACGAGTTTACAATCGCACTTACTCAAACTCAAATTAACACGAACAAAAAGCTGACGACAGGTTCTTATTATCTGAAAGAAGACTTGATATTGACGGAACCTTTGTCGATCGAAAATGGGGAAGTCGTTCATCTCTGTCTGAATGGTAAGACGATTACTGGTGCAAATTATCAGAGCGTATTTTACATTGACTTCGGTGAGCCCGAAGGACAGCTGTATCTATATGACTGTCAGAACAGTGGAAAACTGACTCATGCAGAAGGAGAGAATGGTTGCGGCGTTGATAACTACGGAATCTTTACCATGGAGGGAGGTAAAATCGCATCGAATGATGGCGGAGGTGTTGCCAACACCGGAACCTTTATCATGAAGGCTGGTGAAATCAGCGGGAATTATATTCCAGATAATGATGGCGGAGGTGTTTTCAACTATGGAACCTTTACCATGGAGAATGGAACCATTACTGGTAATAGTGTTACGGGAGGTGGATATGGTGCAGGTGTTTATAACAATGGGATCTTTACGATGCAAGGCGGTGAAATCAGTGGAAATAATGGCCAAAGTCAAGGCGGAGGTATTTACAATGATTCTGATAAAACATGCAGTATCACAGGCGGAAGTATCCACAATAATACTGTAAGTAATAACAAGGACGCGGGCGATGGCGGAGGTATTTACAATCTGGGGACTGTTACGATGCAAGACGGTGAAATCCGTGAAAATAATGCCCTAAGTTCTGGTGGTGGTATTTACAATAGCGGAGGTGGTACATGCAGTATCACAGGCGGAAGTATCCAAAGTAATACCGCAAGTCAGGGTGGTGGTATCAACAACAGGAATTTACTTACTTTGAACGGTGCCACCATTACGGGAAATACGGCTACATCGTATGGCGGTGGTGTTTACAATGACAAAACCATTAATATGGGCGGCAAAAACAATGTGACTGGAAACACAGTAGGTGATTCTGCAAGTAATATCTCTATGGAGAGTGCTACGAGTATGATTACCATCACGGGAGCGTTAGACGCTGCAAGTACGGTGGGTGTTAGAGAGTACGAAGCTCCAAAAACTGATAAACCGGTAAAATTTGCCGATGGGGCATGGGCTTATCAAATCACTGAGAACGATGCGGCAACATTTACTTCCGACAGAGGAAGTGAAGTTAAGCGTGAGGGCAATACGTTACAGATGACAGTGAAAGGACCTGTTGTCAAAGAAGATCCTGTCGCAGCAGACTTTGACTATACAGCACCTGCGGACTTGATTTTTGATAATTGGACTACTCGGAAGGCAACCGTAACGGCGAAGAGCACGGTAACTGGTATGGGGACTATTACGGTTCATCATTATGATGAGAATAATAAAGTAGTTACTTCCCCTAAGGACATAGGTACATACACGGTGAAGATTGATGTGGCAGAGGGTACTTCCTACAATGCTATTACAGGGCTTGAAGTGGGCAGCTTCACCATCGTATATCTGCCGACGGATGAGGTGGCAACTCTTGACGGCACACAGGGAGAGGATGGCTGGTACACATCGAATCCTGTCAACATAAAAGCTCCTGATGGCTGGAACATTAGCTCTATTGTTGATGCCTGGGGACCAGTTTATACTTGGACGAAAGAGGGTAAGAAGTCTGTCACCTATCATCTAAGGGATGATAAGCGCCATATTACAGACGAGAAGACTATCAATGTCAACATCGATAGTGTGGCACCATCCATTACAAAGGTTGAGGCAGTACCGGCAGCGATTACAGTTACGGCAAGTGATGCGACTTCCGGCATAGCGAAGTACGAATTGACTGTGAATGGAACGACCACGACTCAAGCTGTGACAGCGGGCATCTGTACCTTTGACGTGAAAAATCTTCCTACGGGAGCAGACTATCCATACACGGTAAAGGTTACCGATCAGGCAGGCAATACTTCGACAGAGACAGGTACCTTAACCAAAACTTTAAAAACACTAACGAAGGATGAATTTATTTGTACTCTTCCAGAAGACTTGATGTATACAGCTACTGAAAAGAATATAACTGTAGCACTGGCGTCTGGAATTTCCGGAGTAGGAAGTGCTTATTATTATTTTGTAAAAGATGGAAAGATAGCGAACCCGATTGAACCAGGTACCTACAAGGTGCTGGTGACTGCGGCAGAAGGAATAAAATACGCTGCGATCAGTAATTTAGAGGTGGCTGAATTTACGATTACCTACCTGACCACAGATAAAACAGCCACTCTGGAAGACACCAATAAGGGCGAAGCTGACTGGTATAAGGGAGATGCTACCCTGACGGCACCATCCGGCTGGACAGTCAGTCTGGATAAGAAGATCTGGGGCGAGACAGCTCAGTGGAGTACGGAGGGAGATTTCCCGACCGCGACTTATTACCTGAAGGATGCAGGCGGACATATTACAGATGGAAAAACTGTTGCGCTTAAGCTGGATAAGACGGCACCTGTCATTTCCAAGGTGACGGCAGCCAAAACTACTACTACCGCGGACATTGCGATTGATGCGTCAGATGTGGCTGAGGACATTACGACCTCCGGCATTGCAGCGTATACGTTGACCGGATCAGACGGCAAGGAGACAATCGAAAAGACCAGTGCAGACAAGCATACATTTAAGCTGACCGGTCTTGATGTCAATACGGAATATACCTATACGGTAACGGTGCAGGATGCAGCAGGCAATAAGCAGACAGAAAAGGTCAAGTTCACTACTGACAAAAACGTCATTGCTTCGGTGACTCCGGAAATTACGGCTCCGGTCAAAAACGGGACTCCAGCCACCAAGGCAGTGCTTGAAAAAGACGCACATTACACCGCCAGTGCGGTGAGCTGGAGCACCGATCCGAAGAAGTTCCTGGGTGGTACGGCGTACACGGCTACTGTGACCCTTACCCCTCAGAAGAACTACGAATTTACAGACACGATCACAGTGTCGATTGAAGGAAGTACGGTCACCAAAACACAGAATATAGATGGCACTCTGACATTGCAGGCAGTCTTCCCGGCCACTGAGGCGCGGGAGTTGAGCGGCATCAAGGTGAAAACAGCTCCGAAAACAAACTACACTTACGGTGACAGTTTTGACCCTGCCGGATTAGTGCTGACTCGCACCTACGATGATGATACTGCGGAGGATGTGGCATACAGCGAGGAGAATCAGGATGAGTTCACGTTTGCTCCTGAGAATCTTACAGCGGATGACAAGACCATTGCGGTCACCTACAGCGGCAAGAAGACATCCATTGATATTACAGTAGCGAAGCAAATCGTTGCGGACCCGGAGATTGCGGCAGCAGATTATACAGGTCAACTCCAAGTACCGACCGTTGCCACGAGCACGCTGTACACTGTTGAGAAGAATGAGGGCGGTACCGACGCGGGTGACTACGATGTGGTACTTACCTTGACAGACAGTGCCAATTATAAATGGAGTGACAAAGATACTGCAACGAAGAACTTTACCTTTACCATCAACCAGGTGGCACAGGCGGAACTTACAATTACGAATCAGCCAGAGACGGTTACTTACGGGCATGCACCATTTACCCTGGGAACAACCGGAGGCAGTGGCGATGGAGCAGTGAGCTGGAAAGCAACCGGTTCTGCGACCGTAGATGCGACCGGAAAGGTAACCATCACCGGCGCAAAGGAGAAGGTAACGATTACAGCAACAAAAGCTGCGGATAAGAACCACAAAGCTGAGGTGAGTGCGGTCTATACATTTACGGTGGCGAAGAAGACACTCACTGTAAAGGCGAAGGATCATACCATTACATATGGTGAAAAACCAACAGGAAATGATGTGACCTACGAAGGATTTGTATATGGAGAGACTTCAAAGGTCATTGGCGGCAGCCTCGGCTACACATATGATTACCAACAATATGGTGACGCAGGGAGCTATCACATTACCCCGGGCGGGCTGTCCAGCGAAGATTATGATATTCAATATGAAGTGGGCACACTGAAAGTGGAACAGCGGGAGGCGGCCTTTACCTGGAATAACACAGCGACCCGCGCCTATAACGGCAAGGAAAGCAATGTGACGGCAACCGTAAATAACCTGCAGAAGCAGGATGACGATGTGACGGTCACTGTGACCGGAGGATCTAAGGTCAATGTGGGAACATATGCTGCAGAAATCACGGGATTAACCGGTTCCAAAGCGGGAAATTACAAGCTGCCGAAGAACAATCTGACGCAGTCCTATACGATCGTACAGTCTGCTTCAGAAATTACAGAGATCAAGGCTGAACAGACAAGCTATGTATATGGTGACACCATGAAGATTACGGCCAAGATCAATGCTACCGGTGGAGAAAAACAGCGGGGACTGTTTGCGATGCTGGCTGAGCTTGTGATTCCGGCCAAAAATCAAGTGGCACTTTACCGGGGCAATACCCAGATCAGTGAAGCGGTCACCGTAGAAAAGGACGGAAACTGCACCCTGACTTATGAGACAAAAGACAAGAAACTTCCGGTCGGAACAAGCACCTTGACCCTGAAATATATGGGCGATGACAACATGGCAGCGGAAGAGACGACCGTGGACGTAGTTTTAAATGCAAAAGAGGTGACGGCCAAGGCAGCAGGCACCATGACCAAGGTGTATGACGGAAAGGATACGGCAGCGGTGACTCTGTCAGTGGACGCGGCAGACCTGGTCAATAAGAACGATGAAGTAACCGTAACGGCACCGGCATTTTATAATGACAAGAATGCAGGCAGCAGCAAAGCGATTTCCTTTAATTCCGAGGAACAGACAGTCGGTGGAGCAGAGAGCAGATACTATACTGTAAATATGCCGACAGGTGTGACCGGTGAAATTACAGCCAAATTGCTGAATGCGGTCGTGACTGCAGAGAATAAAGTCTATGACGGGACCAAAGATGCGACGCTGGCGGCAGCCGTGGAAACTGGTGTGACAGGAGACAGCCTGAGCATTTCCGGTCTGGCAGGAACCTTTAGTGATAAAAACGTGGGCGCAAAGAAAACGGTCACAATTGACAGCCAGGCAGTAAAAGTAACGGGTGATGCGAAGGATAACTATACCATTCTCTACCCGGCTGGCGTAACAGCAGATATTACAAAAAGAGATGTTACCGTAAAGGCAGATGCGAAGACCAAGGTCTATGGCGGCAGCGATCCGGCACTTACCTTTGAGCCGAAGAATCTGGTAAAGGGTGAAACGCTGAGCGGAACCTTGACCCGCGAAGAGGGCGAGGATGTAAAAGCAGGCGGCTACGCCATCAACCAGGGAACACTGACCGATGAGGCGAATCCAAATTATACGATCACCTTCCAGAAGGGTGTATTCACAATCGAAACAGCAGAACAGGAAACACTTACCATTCAAGATGGACCGAAGAAGGTTACGTATGGGGATGCTCCATTTACCCTGAAAGCAGAAGGGGGCAGCGGAACTGGCGGCATAACATGGAGCGCAGAAGGCTCTGCCGAGGTGAACGAAAAAGGCGAGGTTACAATCACCGGCGCAGGTGCTGTCACAATTACGGCAGTCAAGGCGGCAGACGGAAACCATACAGAAGCAGTAAGCGCGACTTATCAGATCACAGTGGCAAAGAAGGAGCTTACCGTGACGGCGAAGAATCATACCATTATATATGGTGCAGAACCTGCAAACGATGGAGTTACCTATGATGGATTTGCAAAGGGGGATGATGCACAGAAACTGAGCGGAACCCTGACCTATGATTACACCTATCAGCAATATGGTGATGTGGGAAAAGACTATACCATTACGCCAAAGGGCCTGACCAGTGATAATTACGAGATTTCTTATAAAACAGGCACGTTGACTGTGGAGCAGTTAGAGACAGCATTTACCTGGAGCAATACAGAAACCCGCGCCTATGATGGAAATCCAAGCGAAGTAACGGCGGCGGTAAATAATCTGCAGAATCAGGATGTGATCACCGCGGAAGTGACCGGAGGCGGCGAGACCGAGGAAGGAACCCATACAGCCACAATTACCGAGCTGAAAGGTGAAAAGTCCGGCAACTACAAGCTGCCAAAGGTCCTGACTCAGGAATATAAGATCGTACAGTCCGCTTCTGATATTACAAAGATCGATGCAGACAAAGAAAGTTACACCTATGGCGACATCATAACAATTACGGCAAGCGTGAAGCCAACCGGAAATGCGGCGGAGAAGAAAGGGCTGTTCGCCAGATTGGCAGAGTTTATAGCACCAACTACGAATCAGATCGCACTTTACAGCGGAGAGACCCAGATCAGCGAACCTGTTACGGTAGGCGAGGATGGAACCTGTGCCATGAGTTACGATACCATGGACCAGCAGCTGCCGATGGGAACCAGTACCTTAACATTGCGGTACGTGGGCAATCACAATATGGCAGATGCAGTTACAACAATTAACGTAACAATTGATCCAAAGGCTGTGGAGGTACGCGCAGCAAATCAGACCAAGAACTACGGAGAAACAGATCCGAAATTGACCTATACCGCAACCGGTCTGTTGGGAGAAGATAAGCTGAGTGGCGCATTGTCCCGGGAGGAAGGCGAAGACGTGAAAGAAGGCGGCTATGCCATCACACAGGGAACGCTGACGGATGCAAATAATTCAAACTATAGTATTACTTATATACCAGCCACACTGACCATTTCCCCGATTGCGCAGGAAGCACTGGCAATTACAGGAATGCCGGAGACAGTTACCTACGGCGATGAACCATTTACCCTGGGAACCACTGGAGGAAGTGGAAAGAGCGAAGTGACCTGGACGGTTGAGGGCCCGGCAGCCGTGGATGCAGTCGGAACCGTAACAATAACCGGTGCGGGCAATGTGACGATTACGGCAGTGAAGGAGACAGATGGAAACTATACCGAGTCTGTGACAGCAGTAGCCATGATGATGGCAGCTCCAAAGGCACTGACATGGGATACAAGTGATCTGAACGTGACAACAGAGAAGCATTGGGATGACAATGCAAATGCAGCCGTTTCAGGAACCTTGAAGGTTGCAGGCATGATAGGAACAGATGATCCGGGATTCTCTTATACCGGAGTAGTTGCTTCTTATGAAAATGCCGAGGCAGGCAGCCACCTGATTACAGCAACAGTAATAGATGCAGGACTGACAAACGGAAACTATACACTTCCGACAGAGAGCATTACCTATGAAGGCATAATTGCTCCTGCCGCACCGGGGGCAAATGGAACATGGCAGCCGGAAGGCTCGGATGATGTGTATCGTCTGGTGCTGGAAGAGGGCGTTAGTATGGTGCCCGATGGATTGGAAAACACTGAATTTAATACACCTGAGAAAATCACGAAACAAATGCAAATCGTGATGACTTCAAATACGGGTTATACCGAGGAGAATACCAAGGTGTATGATGTAGAACTTCAGGTCAGCACGGATGGCGGAAAAACATGGACGAAAGCTACGACGGAGAATTTCCCGCCAGAGGGATTGACAGTCCGAATGAATTATCCGGAGGGTACAAATGCAGATAACTTTGACTTTGTGATAACCCATATGTTTACGGAAGATATGAACGGACATAAGGCCGGCGAGATCGAAACACCGGAGGTAAGGAAACTGCCAGACTATATAGAATTTACCGTAATGGGATTGTCTCCTGTTGCCATCGCATGGAAACCGGTAGCGAAAGAGACAACAAATGATACTACAAATGATACTACGAATAATGCGGCAAATAATACTGCAGTGTCTAACAACAAGGCAGCAGTGGCTAACAACAAGACAGAAGTAAAGAGAACATCCGCAGTGAGAACTGGTGATAATGCTGATGTGATGCAGTTGATACTGTTATTGTTGGCAAGTGGCATGAGTATAATATTTGTGCTGAATATACGCCGCAAAAAGTACAATGAGTAAGATAGACACCAAACGAAAAGATAAGATAGTCTAAGAAGTGCCGCAGGGAACTTGACATGCTCTCTTTTGGGCGGATAAGTGAAATAGTAAAATCACTTGACACTTAGGAGCGGGAATGACTTTTCGGCAAGCAGACAATCGAAAAAAACGCTGCCATCAGATTGAGGTCTGGTGGCAGTTTTTATGTTGTTTTTATGTTGGAAATTAAAAATGTGTTGACAAATATGTGCCCGAAGTGATACTCTGGTCAAGCCGCATCTGAGAGACTGCAAGGAGCAACTGCAGAGAGCGATCAAAAAAACACAACAAAGTGTGAAAAGTTCTTGACAGGAACATGCATCACATGATATTATAGACAAGTTGTCACTCGCGAGAGCGTTCGACAAAATGCTATAAAGCTCAACAATAAAAGATGAGAAAGTTCTTGACAAATGAATTTACTTGTGATAAAATGAGCGAGCTGCTGAAGGCGGCAGGATGTTAAAAAGAATAAAAGCTTTAGGGAAATATCTCGCTTTTACTTCTGATATATAACATCAAAACAGAACCTTGATAATTAAACAATAGACAAACAACCTTGAAAATTTCTAAAAGAGAAAAATTTCAAAGAACAGTTGACAAAAGGAAGTTCAAAACAAGTTTTGAACGACTTTCTCACTAGATTCGCAC
>JAQVCP010000134.1 GCA_028689735.1 Hespellia sp.
AGCGCATAAGGAGAAAGAAATGAACAGATTAGATATCAATCAGATCAAAGAAATTATTCCTCACAGACATCCATTCTTACTAGTGGACTATATTGAGGATTATGAGCCGGGACAGTACGCCGTCGGTTATAAATGTGTTACCTACAGGGAAGAGTTCTTCAAGGGCCATTTCCCGCAGGAGCCGGTGATGCCGGGAGTCCTGACGGTAGAGGCACTTGCACAGGTTGGTGCGGTTGCCATTTTGAGCTTAGATGAAAATAAAGGAAAACTTGCCTATTTTGGCGGAATCAACAAATGTAAGTTTAAGGGAAAAATTGTCCCTGGAGATAAGGTGAAGCTTGAGACGAAGATCATCCGACAGAAGGGACCAGTTGGAATCGGCGAGGCTGTTGCCAGTGTGGACGGAAAAGTAGTTCTGACAGCAGAGCTTACGTTCATGGTTGGCAAGTAAGACAAGAAGCAGAAGCAAAGACAGAAAGAATAGATTTCTGGGAGAAGGAAAGGAGCAACATGATAAATAAAGTATTAATTGCCAATCGAGGCGAAATTGCAGTACGTATTATCCGCGCATGCCGCGAGATGGGGATTGAAACCGTTGCAGTATATTCGGAGGCAGACAAAGAAGCACTTCATACACAGCTTGCAGACGAGGCAATCTGTATTGGACCTGCACCTTCTACAGAAAGTTACCTCAGCATGGAGAGGATTGTAAGTGCAACGATGGTATCCGGTGCGGATGCAATCCATCCGGGATTTGGATTCCTGTCAGAAAACAGCAAATTCGCGGAACTGTGTGAGCAGTGTAACATTACATTCATCGGACCTAGCGCAGAGATTATCCGAAGCATGGGCAACAAGTCCCAGGCAAGAAACACCATGATCGCAGCAGGCGTTCCGGTGATTCCTGGAAGTACCGATCCAATCTACGATGCTGAGACAGGCGCGAAGATTGCAGCCGAAATCGGTTATCCGGTTATCGTAAAAGCAGCACTCGGCGGCGGCGGAAAAGGAATGCGTGTTGCAGAGACTCCAGAGGAATTCGAGTCAAGTTTTAACACTGCACAAAAAGAGACTCAGGCAGCCTTCGGGGATAACACCATGTACATCGAACATTTCGTACAGCATCCAAGACATATTGAGTTCCAGATTCTTGCAGATCAATATGGAAATGTGATTCATCTCGGCGAGCGTGACTGTTCGGTACAGAGAAACCATCAGAAGATGATCGAGGAATCCCCTTCTATGGCTCTGACACCGGAACTTCGTGAAAAGATGGGTCAGGCAGCGGTAAAGGCGGCAAGCGCGGCACACTACACCAATGCAGGGACCATCGAGTTCCTTTTGGAGAAGAGTGGAAACTTCTACTTTATGGAAATGAACACACGAATTCAAGTGGAGCATCCGGTAACCGAATGGGTGACAGGAATTGACCTCATCAAAGAACAGATTCGTATCGCATCCGGAAGAAAGCTCAGCTATACACAGGATGATGTGCAGATTACAGGTCATGCGATGGAGTGCAGGATCAACGCGGAAAATCCTTCCAAGAACTTCCGTCCGTCACCGGGAACTATCACAGACATGTATCTGCCGGGAGGCAAAGGAGTCCGGATAGACTCTGCCATTTACAGTGGCTATACAGTGCCTCCTTATTATGATTCCATGCTGGCGAAATTAATCGTTCATGCAAAGAACCGCAGCGAGGCAATCACAAAGATGCGAAGTGCACTGGGCGAGGTCATTATCGAAGGAATTGACACCAATGTAGATTACCAGTACGAGATACTGAATCACCCGAAATTTATAAGTGGTGATATTGACATAGAGTTTATCAATTCATTAAGCGGGGAGTAAGTAAATGAAATTACAGAATATGTTCAAAAAAACAAGCAGGAAAGCATACATTACATTGCGTGAGAAACCGGAGGTGCCGCATGGTCTTCTCCGGAAATGCAACAAATGTGGTGCGGGAATTATGGCAGATGATGTAAAAAAAGGTTATTACATTTGCCCGAAGTGTCATGGATATTTTCGTATTCACGCTTACAGACGTGTGGAAATGATTGCAGATGAAGGCTCTTTTGAGGAGTGGGATGTAGGTCTGTCTACCTCCAACCCTCTGGATTTTCGCGGATATGAAGAAAAGGTGGAGATGCTCCAGAACAAGACGAATCTGGAAGAAGCAATCGTCACCGGAAAGATTGCCATCGAAGGAAAGCCGGCAGTCATCGGTGTCTGTGACGGACGTTTTCTGATGGCGAGCATGGGCGAGGTTGTTGGCGAGAAGATTGCGAGAGCCGTGGAACGTGCTACCGAAGAAAAGCTTCCGGTTATTATCTTTGCATGTTCCGGAGGTGCCAGAATGCAGGAGGGAATCGTCTCTCTGATGCAGATGGCAAAGACTTCAGCGGCATTAAAGCGCCACAGCGATGCAGGACAGCTTTATATCTCCGTATTGACAGATCCGACAACAGGCGGCGTTACAGCCAGTTTCGCCATGCTTGGAGATATCATTCTTGCAGAGCCAAAGGCACTCATTGGATTTGCAGGACCAAGAGTGATTGAGCAGACCATCGGTGAAAAGCTTCCGAAAGGCTTCCAGCGTTCAGAGTTTTTGCTGGAGCATGGATTTATTGATCGTATTGTGGAACGGGAAGAGATGAAAGATATCCTGGCAGACATTCTGACCCTTCATCAGAGATGTGAGCTTCCAGAGAAGATGGAACATGCAGGGACGCTGATCCGGGAGAGAAAAAAAGAGAATGAATCATCAGAAAAAACTGCGGATGAGATGGAGATGATGGAGGAGTCCATCGAACTGATTGAGGACGCCATGGAGCTTCCAAAAACAGTGGAAATGGGTGCGTGGGAGCGCGTGCAGATTTCCAGGAAGAAGGATCGTCCGGTTGGAGCGGATTATATCGACAATTTGTTTACGAACTTTATCGAGTTTCACGGAGACCGTTATTTCAAGGACGACAAGGCAATCATCGGCGGAGTTGCGGACTTTCGCGGAATGCCGATAACCGTCATCGCCCAGGCAAAGGGAAAGAACACAAAAGACAATATCGAGCGCAATTTCGGAATGCCATCACCAGAAGGATACCGCAAGGCACTCCGTCTGATGAAGCAGGCAGAGAAGTTTGGCCGTCCGGTAATCTGCTTTGTGGACACACCGGGAGCGTTCTGCGGATTAGAAGCTGAGGAACGTGGTCAGGGAGAAGCAATTGCAAGAAATCTTTTTGAGCTGTCAGGGCTTAAGGTTCCGGTACTCTCCGTTGTAATTGGAGAAGGAGGAAGCGGCGGTGCACTGGCAATGGCGGTTGCGGATGAGGTGTGGATGCTTGAGAACTCCATTTATTCCATTCTGTCACCGGAAGGATTCGCAAGTATCCTATGGAAGGACAGCAAGCGTGCAAGTGAGGCTGCAGAAGTGATGAAGCTGACGGCGGCAGACTTAAAGGAGCTTGGAATCATCGAGCAGATTATCCGTGAGCCGAACGAATTTACTGCGGCCACCTTTGGCGGTGTCTGCAATCAGCTCCAACAGGAAATTGCATTGTTTCTTGGACACTATACAACAATAGATGAAAAGAAACTGGTTGAGAAGCGTTACAGCCGTTTCAGAAATATATAAAGGAAAAGGTATCATAAAATGGAAAAAACTCCTTTGGTAATTGGGGATTTAGTTGCATCTGTTCCAATCGTACAGGGCGGAATGGGCGTAGGAATCAGTCTTGGAAACTTAGCCGGTGCCGTGGCAAAGGCTGGCGGTGTCGGTATTATTTCTACAGCACAGATTGGATTTCGGGAACCGGATTTTGAGACGAATCAGGTGGAAGCCAATCAGCGTGCAATCAAGAAGGAATTTGAGAAGGCAAGGGCAATCGCTCCTGACGGAATTATTGGATTTAATATTATGGTAGCATTAAAAGAGTTTAAATCCCATGTGCAGGCGGCCGTGGAAGCAGGCGCGAATATCATCATTTCCGGGGCAGGTCTTCCAACGCAGCTTCCGGAGTTGGTAGGGAACGCAAAGACCAGAATCGCACCGATTGTATCGACGAACAAGTCCGCAAAGGTTATTCTAAAATATTGGGATAGAAAATATCAGCGTGTGCCGGACATGGTGGTGGTGGAAGGACCGCGTGCCGGCGGTCATCTTGGATTTTCCAAGGAGCAGCTGGAGGAGTATACTCCAGATCTTTATGATGCAGAGATTAAGGAAATCCTGGAAACGGTCAAAAGCTATGAGGAGAAATATGCTTGTCATATTCCGGTAGTCATAGCTGGCGGAATCAGTGATGCAGAAGGGGTGGAGCATGCACTCCAACTGGGAGCAGACGGTGTGCAGGTGGCGTCCCGGTTTGTGACAACAGAGGAATGTGATGCAGATATCCGTTATAAAGAGGCGTATGTCAATGCGAAGAAAGAAGATATCGTGATTGTGAAAAGTCCGGTAGGTATGCCTGGACGTGCTATCTTGAATGATTTCATGAAACGTGTTATGCTTGGAGAAAAGATACCGCATACTCCCTGCCACCAGTGTCTTGCAAGGTGCAAGCCAGCGGAAATTCCATACTGTATCACGGATGGTCTGGTCAATGCGGCAAAGGGGAATGTTGAGGAAGCACTTTTGTTCTGTGGGGCAGATGCTTATAAGGCAACAAAGATTGAGACGGTACCGGAAGTGATTGCTTCGCTGATGATACAGGAGAAGACGAAGGCATAGAAAGGGTGACACATGGACGCATACAAGATGATTAATGATGTTCTGGTTCATTTGTTCAATGAGATATGGGAACTGGAAGAACAGGCAATCATAACAGAAGAATTCAAAGATATCAGTAATAATGATATGCATATTATTGAGGCGATTGGACTGGGCGATGGGGGCACAATGTCAGTCATTGCGAAGAAGCTGAATATAACAGCGGGGTCTCTCACCACATCAATGAATAGTCTGGTGAACAAAAAGTATGTGACCCGTGAGCGCAGCGAGCAGGACCGGAGAGTAGTCTACATTCGGCTGCTGGATAAGGGCGTGAAGGCTTACAGGCATCACGAGGATTTCCATCAGCAGATGACGGACGCAGTGATCAAGAACCTGAAGGAAGAGGAAGTGGATGTTCTGGTGAGGACACTGGGGAGTCTGTCGGATTTCTTCCGTGATTACGGCAAAGAGTAGAGCTGCTGTTTTGCTGCCAATATGATTTTACCCATTGCCAGCAATGTGTACAGCGTGGGAGTGAACAACATAGCAGGAATTCATATAGGACGAG
>JAQVCP010000135.1:0-2505 GCA_028689735.1 Hespellia sp.
ACACGGTAGCTTAGGATTACCTTAAAGCTCGGATACAGTAATACTTCCATATTCGACTTTATGGCAGGGTCTCGCTCTCGTATCACCTTGATCTCACCTTTTATATATGATAATGCTCCCATAATACTACCTCCAATTACTACTTTCAGGAACAGTTCCCGACGACAACAAAGAGTTTCGCCTGCGAAACTCTTGCGCCGAAGCGCGGTCACCTCAGTGACCATATTCCATTTGTGCATAGTGCGCATCCCCCGGAGTTTTTTTATGTAATAGAAAAGTTCAAAGAACTTTCCTATTACATAAAAAAACTCCACCTCTACTTAAAGAGGCGAAGTCTATCCGCGGTTCCACTCTACTCAAGAGAAATATTCTCTCACTCAGCGGCATGTAACGTATGCCTTTCCGTATCCAATTACTCAGCAACTGTGCCTTTCACCAGATCAACTCCCGAATGCACTTCACAAATCTCTCCCTCAGAATCGCTTTCAGCCGGTGGCAATTCCTCTCTGGCAGTTCCAAATCTGCTACTCTCTTCGTTCAACGTATTTGTTCCATATGTAAGATAGTATATGCAACTTTTCAAATTTTGTCAACTGATTTTCAGTTCCTTCTCTATCACTAACCCGAAACAGACTCAGACAATCTCATTCAAAAATATTTTTTCCAACGGTTGAATTTTCTTCAGCTGCTGCATCAGTTCTTCTGTCAACAGCACATTCTCCTCCTGCGCAATCTCCCCCACCTGCTTATAACCAAACAGCAGACTCGTCAGTGCCCCAATGGTAAGAGCGCCTTGTGAATCCTCGGATTCACCGACAATGACGTTCCCCTTCTCGTCACCGGAAAGATGCCATATCCGGCTATTCTCATGAAGAATCGGATCAAGCACTGCAAAAGAACAGGAAAGCTGCTCTCCTGATTTTACACGCATGGCAGAAAACAGTTTTTTTAAATATAAGATACGAACCATGATCATGGGATGCTTTTCTGTGTCTGCTGTCAATTCCGAAGAACGGTATGCGAGACATTTCACCGCTGTGTCAGTATCTCGCGTAAGTGCATATACCGCATAAGCGAAGTAATTCTCATACTCTTTTTGAAAAATGGGCTCTCGTATCTCCCACGCCTCTTCTTTTGCGTAAGCAAACATTCCCACCAGGCGCCGCCCATCCCAGACCAGCTTTACTCCACCGTTCTCTGCGCGCTGCTCCAGCATCATCGTCAGATAATAGTCTTCATCCCGATAGGCATATACCTGACAAGTTTCTTTCAAATACCGCATGGCAAACGCTGCCATCTTCTTCGTATCCTCAAGAGAGGCCTCTTTCACTTTGCACCGCGTACATTCCGCTGCTGGTACTCCTCTTACATAGGACTGATCCTGATCATAGACAAATCGGAAATCATAGGGTGTGTAAATTGCTTCCGCCGCCGGCATTAAAAAAGTAAAGGGTTCTTTTGCCCGGTACATATCTTTCATGGCCTGTATCAGAAGTGCACGCATCATGCCTCTGCTCCTGTACTGTGCTTCGGTAGCTACCGCGATAATATAATTCCCCCGGACGCGCGTGCTCTGAATTCGCAATGAATAGGGGTTCAGCTGGAGCATAGAGATAATCTTCTTTTGCTCCTCTACCACATAAATCTGGTTATCTGCCGTTTTCCTTCGATAATAATAGTCCAAAAAAGCCTTGGTGTCCTCCGAAAAAACGGACTCCCACAAGGCTCTTGTTTTTTTATGTTCTTTTACTTCTAATTTTCGTAATTTTATCGGTGCATTCATAATAAAGTCTGCTTCTTTCTTATACTTGTCCGTCAATCGGATACTTTTTTACAGCCTGGGCATGATGCACATCCGCCGCTGCCCGGTGTCACATCTGTACTATATCTGGTAATCTTCTCCAGTCCACAAATTGCCTGGGAAGAAATCCCCTCTCCGCTTCCAGTGAATCCAAGTCCCTCTTCTGTTGTCGCTTTGATATTCACCTGATCCAGTTCCAGATGAAGTGCCTCAGCCACATTCACCCGCATCTGCATGATATGTGGAGCCATCTTCGGGCGCTGGGCAATAATCGTTGCATCTATATTCTCAACGATATACAGATTCTCCTCCAGCAGGCTTCCCACATGCTCTAACAGCTTGATGCTGGAAATTCCCCTGTATTTCTCATCTGTATCCGGGAAATGCTTTCCGATGTCTCCAAGTGCCGCTGCCCCTAACAGTGCATCCATAATGGCATGCACAAGCACATCCGCATCCGAGTGTCCCAAAAGCCCCTTCTCATAGGGAATCGTCACTCCGCCAAGTATCAAGTCTCTTCCTTCTACTAATTTATGCACATCGTATCCTAATCCCACACGCATGACTCTCTCCTCTTCTTCCTAGAGCACCTATCTATGATCCGCCGTTTTCTCATCTCCTGATGCTGCTTCTTTCACCGCTGTCTCTTCTTTCCCTTTGTTCTCTACGCTGGCTGCTGTCTCATCTTTTCCTACATTCTCTGC
>JAQVCP010000135.1:2605-5265 GCA_028689735.1 Hespellia sp.
CTTCTGTCAGCTTCTGGCTGCGCTGAAGTTCTTCCTCTTCTGAATCCTCTTCCAGCTCGGCCAAATCATCCTCATCCGATGCTGCTTCCTCGCGTTCTGCCATCGAAGCTGCGATGTATCCCTTGACCGCAAATCCGGCAATACAGCCTCCAATCACTACAAACGCAATTCCAATTGCAATTAACAAAATCATGTTACTTGGCTTCGCTTTGTATACATCAACTGCCAAGGATCCTCCAAGATATAGAATATACAATCCGACTACTATTCTAAGGGTATTTCTCGCTTTGTCACTAAACACTGTCTTATCCTCCGTCTGTTTTTCTCATTTGATTCTACCATAACCTGTATCTATTTTCCACCGCAAGAATCTAAAGATTTTCTAAATGTTCTTCTTCCATTGTCAAGCCGCTTCTATATCGCTCCATCTGCTGCCTGTCCCATTTTTCCAGTCCCCTCTCACCTGCCAGGCTCTCCACATGATGCAGAAACTCATGCCGAAGGACTTTTCTGAGTTCTCTGACCCATACATTTTCCGGATAATTTCCGTATGCTGCTGCAAATGAACCATAATAAATCAGTATCGTTCGCGAAAATCCCCGAACCGAATACTCTCCCATTATAAGTAAGTCATTGTTTCTCGCTTCCGGGTTGACCTTCTTTTCAGACAGCAAAGAAATTCCGCCATTCAAGTCTGTGAAAATTTCCTGTGGCAGTTCATCCACCAGCATATCCAGAATATTGTTTACTGTTTCTATCGTAAGCATTCACATCCTCCCCTTCTTCCTTTCATCGCATCTACAAATATCATAACATTTCAGACTCATTTACACCAGCAGATGTAATGCTTCACAGCAAAGTTATTTTTCTGTTTATTCTGCATCAGAAAATACTAAATTTTTATAAAAATGTGGTTGACAGATGTCCATTTAAATGATATTATTTATGATGTTCTGCGACAGAGCAGAATTGTGGCTGGATAGCTCAGTTGGCTAGAGCACACGGTTCATACCCGTGGTGTCGCTGGTTCAAATCCAGTTCCAGCTACTTTTATAAGAGACTGTATATTTTAATTTTGGTTAAAGTATACAGTCTCTTTCTATATCTCTTGAAATTATCCCACCACACGATCTAAAGAAAATAAAACAGCACTGAGACTGTGACGCATAAGGAGCGAAGCGACGCTATCACTTCAGACCAAGTTTGGTCCGAAGTACTTTGACACACTTGCATTATTTGATATAGCGAAATATAATAGTACCTATTGGAAGTACAGAATATGGACTACATAACATCGAAAGAAGCAAGTGCAAAATGGGGTATCCCCCCGGATGATAAACTACTATTGTATAAATAGCAGGATACCCGGTGCTATGAAAACTGCATCTGTTTGGTTAATTCCTATAGAGGCAACCAAGCCTGTTGATGGCAGGAGAAAACAAGAAACAGACTTTTGAATCATACACTCAACCATATGTAGCATACATTTTTGTGCATGATTTGCGAGGTATATTTGAAAGATTATCGTTATAATACAAGAGGTAGCACATGAACTATATTACGCAATTAAATCAAGTAATAAATTATATTGAAGAACACATAACCGAAAAAATCAGCTATGATGAATTGGCAAAAATCGTTTGCTGCTCTACATATCACTTTCAACGAATGTTTGCTTTTATGAATGATGTGCCTTTATCCGAATACATTCGTAGACGGAGGATGTCACTGGCGGCAGTTGATTTACAAAATGGTAAGAAAATAATTGAAGTAGCTTTCAAATACCAATATGCTTCGCCTACCGCTTTTAGTCGGGCGTTTCAGAATATACATGGTATATTACCTTCTGAAGTCAAAAAAGAAGGTGCAAAATTAAAATCTTATCCACCATTAAGTTTTACTCTTACAATTAGGGGTGCAGATGAATTAACTTATAGAGTTGAAGAAAAAGATGCTTTTCGCATTATTGGATACTCAAAGAATTTGGATAGAGAAATGGAAAACAACTTCAAAACGGTTCCCGACTTTTGGGATAGTGCCGTAGAAAATGGCATCGTTAGCGAATTGTTGGATTTGAACAACTGTGAACCACATGAGTTACTTGGAATAACCGCTTGTGGAAATCGAAAAATTTGGAAATATTATATTGCGGTTTCTAGTTCGTTACCATTAAATAAAAAATACGAAGAATATATTATCCCCGCTTCAATGTGGGCTGTATTTTCAGGCGAAGGAACAAATATAACTCTACAAGATTTAGAGAGACGCGTTGTTACAGAATGGCTCCCATTTTCAGGATATGATTATGGCGATGCGCCAGATATTGAGCGATATTTTCTGGCTGATCCTCAACACGCTAAATATGAGTTCTGGCTTTCAATAAAAAATAGACAAGGAGTTTCCGCATGACAATTTCAAAGGTACAAATAATTTTGTTTAACGATATAAAAACCGTATGGGATTTGATTACTTCTCTAGAAAATTTCTCATGGAGAAGCGATTTAAGTAAAATTGAGATTATAAGTCAATCTCAATTCATTGAATATACTAAAAATGGTTTTCCCACTACTTTTTCAGTAACCAATAATATCCCTCTTGAACGATGGGAATTTGATATGGAAAATCAAAATATGTACGGCCATTGGACAGGTGTTTTTTCA
>JAQVCP010000136.1 GCA_028689735.1 Hespellia sp.
AGAATGAGTGCGACAGTCCCATTACATTAAAACCCTCCGGGGGATGTGCACTACAAACAAACGGAATAGGGTCACTCGTTCCAATGGTCTTCATTTTTATCAAATCAGTGTCACCATCATGGGGAGATTTTACAAAATTTTAACCAACTTTTAAAATTGATTTGAATACAACTTTAAAATCAGCCCCTATAATTGCCAAGGTAGCCAAGTGAGTTTGTTTGATACAAAATCAGAAGATTATTTGTATTCGCTCTAATGAGAGTGGCACAACTCATGGCGAGAAGGGAGAGAGAAACGTGGCAGAGATTACACTGAAGAACATTTGCAAGCAATACGAGAATAATCATTTTGCTGTAAAGGACTTTAATCTGGATATCCGTGACAAAGAATTTATCATTTTTGTAGGACCATCCGGATGTGGAAAGTCAACAACACTGCGAATGATTGCCGGACTTGAAGACATCAGCGATGGCGAGTTATGGATTGATGACGAATTATGTAACTATCTTGAGCCAAAGGACCGAGGAATGTCCATGGTATTCCAGAACTACGCATTATACCCAAATATGACAGTTTACGACAACATGGCATACGCGCTTAAGATTCGCAAGGTGCCAAAGAAAGAAATCGAGGAAAAGGTACACGCAGTAGCAAGGACACTTGAAATCGAACATTTATTAAAGAGAAGACCCGGAGCTTTATCCGGAGGGCAGAAGCAACGAGTTGCAATTGGAAGCGCAATTGTCCGCAGACCGAAGGCATTTCTTATGGACGAACCGCTTTCAAATCTGGACGCAAAGCTGAGAGCACAGATGCGAATTGAGCTGTCCAAATTGCACAGAGAGCTTGAGACAACGATCATCTATGTAACACATGATCAGACAGAGGCAATGACACTGGGAACGAGAATCGTGGTTATGAAGGATGGAATCGTCCAGCAGGTGGCACCACCGCAGAGACTTTACAATAATCCGGCAAACCTTTTTGTGGCCGGGTTCGTAGGTTCACCATCTATGAATTTCTGCGACTGCTTTGTAGAGAAAGAAGGCAGCAAATGCTCGCTGAGACTTGGGAGCAGGGATTCAGAGCGCAGGATTTATCTGGAAGGTGTAAAAGCAGATCTGCTGAACAAATATCATGTGGATAAGCAGGTAATACTTGGAATCAGACCGGAGGATATTCACGAGTATGAAGATGCAGTGGCAGGCGGATTTGAGAAAAATACAGTCGGAATGGTCAAAAGGGTAGATACCCGCGAAATGCTTGGAGCCGAGGTGGCACTTTACTTCGATGAGCAGGGAAGCACCTTTGGAGCAAGACTGAAACCAGATAATGAGACCAGAGTCGGAGAGAAAATTGAGTTGTATTTTGATCCGGAGAAAATCTATGTATTTGATAAAGATACAGAAGAAAATATCTTTTATGAAGAGGGAATGTAAGATGAAGAGAAAAAAAGATTTAGTTGCACCTTATTTTTATCTTATTCCAAGTATGCTGGTATTTGCCGTATTCTTGTTTTATCCATTTGTTAAAACTATTTACCTGAGTTTATTTAAGACAAATAAACTGGGACAGGCAAAAATCTTCGTAGGACTTGGAAATTATGCAGAGCTTCTGTCATCAGCAAGCTTTCGTAACAGTTTGAAGGTTACTTTGATTTTCGTAGTAATCGTAGTAATTGGCGGTATGCTTCTTGGACTGGTCACTGCAGTACTTTGTAACAAAGCATTTCCGGGAATCCGCTTTTTCAGTACAGCATATGCGCTTCCAATGGCGATCGCATCCAGTTCTGCAGCCATGATCTTCCAGATTATGCTGCACCCGGCAGTTGGTATCGTGAACAAGCTCCTGGGGCTGGACATCAACTGGTTGAACGACCCGAAGACAGCGCTTTACTGCGTAGCGATTCTTACAGCATGGTTGAACAGTGGAATCAACTTTTTGTACTTCTCAGCAGGTCTGGGAAATATTGATGAATCTCTCTATGAGAGGGCATCTGTAGATGGCGCAACCGGAGTACAGAAGTTCTTCTCACTGACACTGCCGGGATTATCACCCATCATGTTCTACACACTGGTTGTCAACATTATTCAGGCATTCCAGTCTTTTGGACAGATTAAGATCCTGACCGAAGGTGGTCCGAGTGAGACAACCAATGTTATCGTGTATTCTATTTACCGGGATGCGTTCTTTAACTACAGATTCGGCAGTGCATCGGCACAGTCTGTAATCTTGTTTATCATTATCATGCTGATTACGCTGGTAATGTTCCGGATTGAGAAGAAAGGAGTGAAGTACTGATGAGCCAGACAAGCACAATGACTTTAAGAGGAAAGGGAAGCCTTACGCAGGAAGAACTTTTAGCATTGAAAACAAAAATGAGTGCAAAGGCCCTCACAAAGAGAAGAACCCAGACTGGACTTCGTATCGCAGCAAATGTATTGATTGCTTTTGTGGTACTTCTTCCATTATTATATGCATTCAGTATTGCATTTATGCCGTCAAGCGAATTATTTACGACAGAGATGAACCTGCTTCCGAAGAATCCGACTTTTGCAAACTTCGTCAACGCATTTACACAGGTACCACTGCTTCGCTTTATCGGTAACTCATTTGTTATGGCAGGATGTATTACAATCGGGCAGATTATTTCTTGTTCCCTTTCTGCTTTCGCATTCTCCTTCCTTGAATTTAAAGGAAAAGGAGTCCTGTTCATGATTGTTATGGCAACCATGATGGTTCCTGGAGAAGCAACGATTATCTCCAACTATTTAACTGTAGGAAGCCTGGGAATGCTGGATACTTACCCGGTGTTGATTATCCCGTATCTGACGTCGGCAATGGGAATCTTCCTGTTCCGTCAGTTCTACATGACGTTTCCGATGTCGCTTTATGAGTCAGCAAAATTAGATGGATGTTCCAACCTTCGTTTTATTGTATCCATCCTGACACCACTGACAAAATCAGCAATCGGAGCGATGGCGGTTTACACCTTCATCAATGCATGGAATATGTATATGTGGCCATTACTTGTGACCGGATCAAACAAGATGAGAACCGTTCAGATCGGTATCAGTATGCTTAGTGCAGTAGACTCACAGTCAATTACTTTAATGATTGCCGGAGTTGTTATGATTATTATTCCGTCCATTTCCATTTTCATCATTGGACAGAAACAGCTGATTAAGGGCATGTTCTCAGGAGCGGTAAAAGGCTAGAAATTATATGGGAGAAATTGGCGCAAAAAAGCTGCAGACTGCAGATTTTTTGACATAGATGGGGTGTTGCATCGAAGGGTGTACGGTTGGTGCTTGAAATCCAGTCGGATGTACCCCGCAGCGCTCGGACCGATTTGGGCCGAGACGCATTAAAAAAGAAGATAATAGAGGAGAAAAAGATTATGAAGAAAAGAATTGTTGCTGCACTTTTAGCAGCTACTATGACAATGGGTCTTCTGTCCGGATGTGGCGGAAAGACAACAGCAGAAGCATCAGGCGCTTCTGATGAATCTACCGCGGTAACATCTGATGCAGCAATGGCAGAAGCATCCGAGGTTGACGGTACAGAGATTACATTCTGGCACTCTATGGGTGGCGTAAATGGAGAAGCTATCGACACACTTGTTAAGAAATTCAATGACGAAAATGAACTTGGCATCACTGTAAATGCACAGTATCAGGGTGAGTATGATGACTCGCTGAACAAATTAAAGAGTGCACAGATTGGTAACATGGGAGCAGATCTCGTACAGGTATACGAAATTGGAACAAGCTTCATGAAAAATTCCGGATGGATTGTACCGATGCAGACTTTGATTGACGGAGATTCTTATGATGTGTCCCAGATTGAGCCAAATCTTTCAGCATACTATACCGTTGACGGACAGCTTTGCTCTATGCCATTCAACTCATCTACACCAATTATGTACTACAATAAAGATATGTTCGATGCAGCAGGAATCACAGAAGTTCCGGACAGCTTAGAAGCAATCGGACAGGTTGGCGATAAGTTACTTGGTGCAGGTGCAGGCGAAGTAATGTCACTTGGTATCTACGGATGGTTCTTCGAGCAGTTCATCAGCAAACAGGGACTTGAGTATGCAAACAACGGAAATGGACGTGATGAAGCAGCAACAGCAGTAGCATTTGACGAAAATGGTGCAGCAGCAAACATCCTGACAGCTTGGAAAGATCTTTCTGATAAAGGATATGCTCCAAATGTTGGACGTGGCGGTGACGCTGGACTTGCAGACTTCTCGGCAGGAAAATCAGCAATTACACTTGGTTCTACAGCATCTTTGAAACAGATTCTTCAGGATGTAAATGGGAAATTTGAAGTCGGAACAGCTTATTTCCCTAAGATTGCATCCAGTGATGTAGGTGGAGTTTCTATCGGTGGAGCTTCTCTGTGGGCATTAGACAACCAGGATCCTAAGAAGCTGCGTGCTACATGGGAATTCGTAAAATTCCTGATTTCTCCAGAGTCACAGGCTTACTGGAATGCACAGACAGGATATTTCCCGGTAACAGTTGCAGCTCAGGATGAAGCAGTATTCAAAGAGAACATTGCGAAATACCCACAATTTGAGACAGCAATCGATCAGTTACATGACTCTAAGCCAGAGTATGCAGGCGCACTGCTCAGCATCTTCCCAGAGGCAAGAGCCACAGTTGAGACGGAAATCGAGAGCATGTTGAACGGAAAACAGGATGTAGATACAGCAGTAGGAAACATGGCAACATCGATCAATAAATCTATCGAGGAATACAATCTTGTAAATGAGTAAACAATGTGACTGTAAAAGAATGCAGGTGAGTAAAACAAGATAGTAAAAAAGATACAGCAGAACGTTTGGTTCTGCTGTATACTATTATAGGATATTAAAAATATTCGATTTGACAATATTGAGCCTTTGGATATATTAAATTAAGGAAAGAAGGGAAAATATATGAGCAAGACAAAAGTTTTTGCACACCGGGGTGCGAGTCATTATGCACCGGAAAATACAATCGAAGCATTTACTCTTGCAATGGAACAGGGTGCAGATGGTATCGAACTGGATGTACAGCTCACAGAAGATGATCAGGTGGTCGTAATTCATGATGAATTGAT
>JAQVCP010000137.1 GCA_028689735.1 Hespellia sp.
TATTTCCAAGAATGATTCTGCCGGATATTGTCCAAGCAATTACAGTTATTCCGATTCCAAACCGCGGCTTTACCTTTGATGCACTAAACGAGCGTGTAACGGCGGTGGAGGTCATTAAGACATTCACAATGGATGCAAAGCGTCCGGGTCAGTATGATGTGACTGTTATTGAAGTGACCGAGGAGGGCGTATTCCGTATGATCTGTGATTACACGTATGTATCTACAGAGGAAGAAATTAACTATGGTCAGATGCAGCATCTTGCTGTGGATACCACACCGTTTGAACGAGTAGAAAGCCAGGAGGTGGAAGAGTGCTAGTTGATGAAAGTAAATATATTTGGAAGAAATGGCAGCAGCCAGCCTTTGAAGACAGCAGTACTTGGGGCGAAGTCTCTGCCACTTCCGTTCACATAGTAAGCGGTGCAGATTACGCCCCCTTCCATGTGTTAGATGGGAATGATACCACGCACTGGGAAAGTAATGAATCTGTTACGAATGCACAGTGTATCTGGGTGTTTGATAAACCACTGAAAATCTACCGGATAGAACTGGTCAATAAGCCAACCTCGAATATTCATATCACAAAATCGGTAGAAGTCTATACAGATGAGGAAATGACCGAGGTTCTTTTATCCGGTGAGTTCCCGGAAGTGTCCAAGGGTGAATGCAATCTCGAA
Source organism: Hespellia sp. (assembly GCA_028689735.1). Taxonomy (GTDB): domain Bacteria; phylum Bacillota; class Clostridia; order Lachnospirales; family Lachnospiraceae; genus Hespellia. The sequence goes on from JAQVCP010000137.1 coordinate 680, forward strand.
CCGGAACTGCCATTTGCCTGTGACCGTATTGTATTGAATCTCACTTCTGATGCAGAGGCCGGAGTGAAATATGTGGGTCTTTCTGCAATTAGAATCATAGCAGAGTGGGGCGAAGAAAAGACGGTGCTGACACCTTTTTTAAATACTTCGGAAAATATGGAAACTATCAATGGAAGCTACAACGATGATAGCACATTTAACACGGTCGGACTGGAAGGATTCATGTTCAACGGCATTGTGGCCACTCCGGTTTATCTTTCGAGTAACCATTGGTTCGGTTTTGGCACTAACGGAGAACAGCTTCGCATCTGCCGGAGGGATGGTTGCTCCACAGCAATTTACCGTCAACTTGGCGAGACAGAAAATGGTCTGCAATTCCTGAAAATCCGCTTTGAAGGATACACGGTCTATAATAACCGGGTGGAAGGAAATCGGCTGATTTTTGAGTTATTCCTGCTGTCTAACGATGATATGTTCCTAAATGTGATACAGACCCCGACCAGTGGAAATGTTGGTACGTCTGATATGATCTGCAACAATGTAACAACACCTCTAGCACTTGCAGACGGAAGTGGCGATGGAGCAATGGTCAGCTTTTACCACCAGGACGAAGAAGGACGCACCTGGGATATCGTGTATGCTATGTATGAAACCACAGATTATTATTCTTTCGCCTATCTGATGAAGGTGGAAGATACGTGGTATACGGTAAGAGAAGATACATTGGTAGATGTTCCGATTGAAACGCTGACGGCTGCCATGTTCCTAAAGTATGGGTGCGAAGTACTGCCATCAACGGAACTGTTGACCCCTGTAGCGAATCCGCATTTATATGTGTGGAAAGCCAGAGGTGACCAAAGGCTGTTGAAGGATACGCTGAAAGCATATCCGTATCCGCATACCATAACATCCGTGGTGAATATGAGCCATATTTCCATCCTGGGTATTCGCATGATGACGGCTCAGTATTCCGGTGATGTTGGATTGCGGTTTTCACTGGACAGTGGAGCAACATTCTCAGAGGAAATGGCACTTTCGGACTGGCTCAATACGGATCCGCAGGCGTTGTGGGAAGGCCTGAATGAGGAAAAACGGCTGATCTTACAGTTTATCCTTCATGACAATGCAACCATCACCCATTTCAAAATAACCTATCAGAATTAGGAGGGATTTCATGTTAAAAGGAACAATGAAAATAGAACTGACGGATGTGCATACGAAAGAAGTGCAGACCGTTTTGGAACACAATATGGTGACCAATGCACTGCGTGAAATTTTTAAGCCCTTGGGTCTTGTGAAATCTCCTGCAAATGCCATGAACAACTGGGCACCGTATTATCAGAAGCTGCTTGGCGGGATTCTTCTCTTTGACAGCAATATTGAGGAAAATCCAAACAATCTGTATCCTCCGGCAAGCGCAAAACTGATTGGCTGTGGTACTTATGGATTGCAGAACAACACCACAGGCACGGCAAGAGGCGGCTACAACCAGACGGAGAGTGAACTGAACCTGCAGAACCGCTACATGAAGTATGTATATGATTTTGCGACTTCTCAGGCAAACGGCACCATTGCCTGTGTCTGTCTGACCCATCTGAACGGCGGTTTCACTTCTTATGGCAGTGAGGATGCGGTGTTTACCAGCAGCTATCCGCTCGGTATGCGTGTGGATGATGGGCAGCTGCAATATGTTTACACCAACTATACCGGGGCAGCTACGGGAGATAAATATTCCGGCATGAGTATTGGGAAAACAGAGTGTCTGTTTGCTATCGACCGGGAACGTGACATTGTGTATTACTTCTGTATTGATAACGCCACAACCCTCCGCATCATCAAGCGAAGGGCTTATTTGCAGAGTGTATCTGTATTGGAGAACCCCTACAATCAGAAGGCTCTGATTGAAGAAGAGGATGTAACCCTTGGTACAGAAGTGGCAACAAACTATATCGCCTATAACTTTGATACGGCAGACAATGCGCTGTATGTGTTTACTTCTGCTTCATCCTATATCAAGCCGGAGGCTGCTTTCATGGTGACGAAAATTGATTTCAATACCTGGGCGGTGCGTCAGTATTCGATGGTCAATACTACCGATGTAAATATCTCCACAAACGGGATGCGATTTGCTTTTGGGCATCATGGGTTTGTGTACCTGAAAAGCTATAGCAGCCCCTATGATGTCTATAAGTTCGAGATTGGCAATGCAGCCAATGTGACAAAGCTGAAACGCTCTGGGATGTCTACCATTCCGGGAATGCCTCAGATGGCAATCAACGGAAGAATCTATTATGAGGATTCCAACAACAGTAGTTCCTATGATATGTATATTGCCAATGCGAACACCAATGAGCTGCTCCGGTCAGAGACAAGCCGGATCTATAACAGCGGCAATTACTACTGCTATACTCCGGTTATCAATGAGCCGATGCTCTTTTACTGCAGCGGAGGCAACTGGACAACTGCGGGGTTCTTTGTGATGTCAAATTACCTGGCAACGATCAACAACCTGTCTGAGCCAGTGACAAAGACTGCGGACAAAACCATGAAAATCACTTATATCATTCAGGAGCAGTAATAACTTAATTTCTGGAATCAAGCGACTACCCACGACCGGGTGGCCGCTTTTTTCATACAAAAAAATCAAAGAAAGAGAGGAATTTCACATGAAAGAATTCTGGAACACGATTCAATTTATTTTTGCAGGTATCGGAGGATGGCTGGGTTATTTCCTTGGCGGATGTGACGGTCTGCTTTATGCACTGCTTGCCTTTGTGGTCTTTGACTACATTACGGGAGTGATGTGCGCCATCTCCGACAAAAGCCTGTCCAGCGAGGTTGGTTTCCGTGGCATCTGCCGGAAGGTCATCATTTTTATTCTGGTGGGCATCGCAAACATCCTGGATGTACAGGTCATCGGGACCGGCAGTGTGCTTCGCACAGCAATCATTTTTTTCTACATTTCCAACGAGGGTGTTTCCCTTCTGGAAAATGCAGGACACCTGGGACTGCCTATCCCTGCGAAACTCAAAGACATTTTAGCACAGCTGCATGACCGCAGCGAGAAGGAGGAATAATTATGGCTTACACAAACAGTTCTATGGTATCTTACACTGGACTTAGTCCAAATCACTCCGGGCAGAGAACCCACTCCATTGACCGCATCACGCCACACTGTGTGGTGGGGCAGCTTTCTGCAAGAACCATCTGCGATTGCTTTCCGGCTGGACGAGAGGCAAGCTGCAACTATGGCATCGGAACGGACGGAGCAGTATCCCTGTGCGTGGAGGAGAAGAACCGATCCTGGTGTTCTTCCAGTAATGCCAATGACCAGAGAGCTGTTACGATTGAGTGTGCCAGTGATAGGACGGAGCCGTATGCAATGAATGCCGCGGTCTACTCCACGCTCATCAATCTCTGTACGGACATTTGCAAGAGGAATGGCAAGAGTAAGCTTCTGTGGTTTGGGGATAAGGATACGACTTTGAATTACTCCCCGCGGCCTGATGAGATGGTACTTACCGTGCATCGCTGGTTCGCCAATAAAAGCTGCCCTGGGAACTGGCTGTATGCAAGGCTTGGGGATCTGGCGGCGAAGGTAACAGCAGCACTTGGCGGCAGTGGTTCACAGATCTCCGGCTTGCAGGCCAGCGTGTTTGCAGGCCTGTCGGAGGCAGATGTGATTGCCAAAGTGGGGCCGCTGTTTACCGCAGACCAGAAGAAGAACGGTATTCTTGCATCGGTTTCCCTGGCACAGTTCATTTTAGAGAGCGGCTATGGAAAATCGGAGCTGGCGCAGAATGCTAATAACTGTTTTGGCATGAAGAAGTCCCTTTCCGGCAATACCTGGGGCGGTTCTTCCTGGGACGGCAGTTCCAGCTATACCAAGCAGACCAAAGAGCAGAATGCAGATGGCAGCTATACCACTATCACGGCAGACTTTCGCAGGTATCCATGTGTGGAGAAGTCCATTGCTGATCACTCCGCCTACCTTTTGGGTGCGAAGAACGGTACCTCTTTGCGTTATGATGGGTTGAAGGGCTGCACGGATTACCGCAAGGCAGCACAGCTGATCAAGGACGGTGGATATGCATCTTCCCTGACCTATGTGGACAAGCTGTGTGAGATTATCCAGCGGTGGAACCTGACGCAGTATGATGCAGCCAATGTCACGGATACGGAGGTCTGGTATCGTGTCCGCAAGAACTGGGCAGAGGCTGCGACGCAGAAGGGTGCATTCCATGACCTCACAAATGCGAAGAACTGTGCGGATGCCAATGTCGGATATTCTGTTTTTGATGAATCCGGTAACTGTATTTATACCGGGAAACAGAGCAGTGCATTGCCTTATCTGGTGCGGGTAGCTATCGCTGACCTGAATATCCGTAAGGGGCCGGGAACGAATTATGCAAAGACTGGAA
>JAQVCP010000047.1 GCA_028689735.1 Hespellia sp.
TAGTTGTGAATCGGATGTATGATTCACAAAGCGAGTAGGAGATTGTTGCATATAGTATGATGTCATAAAGTATACAGGATGGCATCATAAAAAGGCAGGAGGAAGCGAAGATGAGTGAAGTATTAAAGAGAACGAAGAGGGAACTGAAGTGCCATGGAAACATTATTGATCTGTATGAAGATACTCTGATGCTGCCTGGCGGGAAGACGGTTGCCTATGATTTTTTTGATCATCCAGGTGCGGCGGCAGTGCTGCCGGTGACAGAGGATGGCAAAATCTTGCTGGTGAAACAGTACCGTAATGCACTGGATCGATTTACATGGGAGATTCCGGCAGGCAAGCTGGATGCAATCAACGAGCTCGGGATCGATTGTGCTGCAAGAGAACTTGAGGAAGAAACAGGGTATCGTAGTGAGAATTTGAAACCTTTGATCATACTGCGGACGATGCTCGCTTTCTGCAATGAGAAGGTGGATGTGTTTGTTGCGGATCAGCTGATTCCATCGAAGCAGCATCTGGATGAGGACGAATTTATTGATGTAAAGGCATTTTCACTGGAGGAATTAAAGGAGATGATTTTCTCTGGTGAGATGGAGGATGTAAAATCCATTGCGGCGATTATGTCCTATATCGTGAAAATGATGGATGCGAAGTAGCATATTGTATTGGGGCTGACACATATAATGGAGTATCCTAAAGTTATGGGATATCCAGAAGTGAGGAGAATGGCCAGTGACCCAAGTATATTTTAAAAAAGAGATTTTGATATCATTTATGGTTGGTTTTTTACTCGGTATTATATACTGCAATTTGGGAGGAAATGCTTATCTGTCCAGCAATGGGATTTTTAGTGAGTATTTCCTCTCCTCCTTTTTGCCACAGAGTGTGATTTCTAATGGCTTTTTGTTTTATCTTGCATTGGTGAGAGTGGTACCGATTGCAGTAATTTTCGTATTGGGGTATACAGGATTTCATAAAGCCAGTGTGGTCATCAGTCTGGTTTGGACAGGTTTTTCTAATGGAATGCTGGTATCCTCAGCCATCATCGTGATGGGGATGAAAGGCTTGTTTTTCTACCTATCGGCGATGTTTCCACAGTTACTTTTCTATGTACCAGCATATTTCCTGGTGCTGATTCAGTCCTACCGATATAAAAACCAGGAATGGAATCTTCCTAAATTTGTATTTGCAGGTTTAATGATCGGAATGGGAGTGGTAAGCGAAGCACTGCTGAATCCCTATGTTATTGCATTGGTGTTGAAGTAATCTGGATGGCATATCTTCATAGCAGTATGAGGCTGTGTTATTCAGCCCTTGCCTGTTGGAAAGGTTTTAAAATAATAGTTCAGATATAGCACACAAAGTAGTGTCAGGGTGAGCTGACTCAAGAGCAGACCGTACATATATCCTTGAATTCCCAGAAGGGGAATTCCCCAGAACACACCAATAATGCGGACAGACAAGCTGCTGATATGGAAGAGAAAAGTGAATAGTGTTTTCCCCAGACCGTTCAGAGTGCTGATCAAGGTTGTGTTGAGATAGAGAAAGGGGCAGATCCAGCTGAGTGTCAGGATGAAACGTCCGGCCAAAGTACTGTGGAATAGATGAACTCCAATAAAATTTCCGAACAAAAGGAAAAAAAGCCAGCAGAGTCCACCCAAAAAAATACAGGAAAAGCTTACCTTCCGAATAATGGTTTTCATTTTCTGCACATTATCACTGGATTTCACCTCTGCAATAGTCGGAACTAGTAAAACGGCGATGGAGGAAGTGATGGCAGATGGAAACATGATGCAGGGGAGTGCCATTCCGGTCAGTACGCCATAGATGCTCAGTGCCTGAGAGGTGTTGTGGGATGCAGCTTCCAACTGTCCGGGAATGGAGATCGCTTCTAGACTCTGAAACAGATTGATCAGCACCCGGTTCAAAGTAAGTGGTGTCGAAAAAAGCAAAAGTCCTTTTATCGCTGAAACTGTATCGGACAGATTGACTTTTTTGTGTATCGCTCCTACATTGTTATGCGCAAAGACGCTGACACTGCAAATACAAGATGCAATTTCACCGAAGATCAGCCCTCCGACAGCAATGACAATATTTACCTGTTGGCCTCGAGAGATAGAGAACCAATATAGGATGTAGACCGCAGCAATCCGCACCACTTGTTCCAAAAGCTGGGAAAGAGCGGGAAGTGCGGCATTTTTTGTGCCGTAATAATAACCGCAGATACAGCTGTGGACAGCGGAAAATGGAAAAACGTAGGCGAGAACCAGAAGCATGTCTGTGCATCGTGAATCTCCGAGAAGATGCACCGCGATGTAGCTGGCATTCTGCTGTATGAAAAGTGTGCAGATGCAGGAAAATGCAGTGGAGATGATCAAACCGGCGTAAAGAGTTGATTTCATCTGCTGACGCCTGCCGGAGGCAGACAGCTGTCCAATCTGCTGTGAGATTGCGGTCTGAATACCTGCGGTTGTGAGAGAAAAAATAAGTGTATAAACCGGGAAAATCAGCTGGTATAGTCCGACTCCTTCTTCTCCGAAGGTCCTGCTTAAAAAAATGCGGTAGAAAAACCCCATGAACCGGCTAATAAATCCTGCTGCTGTGAGGATGAAAGCTCCTTTGATAATTTTGTTTTTCTGAGACATAAATTCCCCTCAAATTGTATTTTTATAAGATATTCAAAAGACCTGCTTGACAGAACAAAGAGCAGGTGTTATTCTACACATGGATTAATCCTAGTAAAATAATAGGGTATGAATCACTAGGGATTAAAATTTAGATTAAGAAGGTGAAAGAGTGAAGCTGTCTACAAAAGGAAGATATGGGCTGAGGGCCTTGATAGATCTGGCACAATACAGTGAAAAGGAACCGGTTTCTATCACTAGTATTGCAGCAAGACAGGGGCTTTCGGAGCGTTATCTGGAACAGCTGATGTCCATGCTGAAAAAGGCAGATTTGATAAAAAGTATTCGCGGCGCAGGCGGCGGTTACGTATTGAATAAAGATGTGAAAGACATTTCGGTAGGAGACGTGCTCAGAGCGTTGGAAGGAAGTCTGGAACCAGTTACGTGTTCGGGACTGGATCCGGAGGAAGGATGCGAGGCATCCAAAGAATGCGTCACAAAATATGTCTGGCAGCGAATCAATGATAGTATCAATAAAACCGTGGATGAAATCAAGCTGGATCAGCTGGTAGAAGAAAGCAAAGAAATACAGGCAAAAGGCGTTTCGCCACGAAGTGAAATACATTGTAAAAACTAGGAGGAAAGTAACATGGGAAAACTGATTTATTTAGATAACGCAGCGACAACAAAGACTGCACCAGAGGTCGTGGAGGCTATGCTTCCATATTTTACAGAAAAATTTGGAAATCCATCCAGTGTCTATAGTTTTGCATCCGGCAATAAAGATGTAATTGCAGCACAGAGAGAAATTATCGGAAATGCACTTGGTGCAAAGGCGAATGAGATCTATTTTACGGCCGGAGGCTCAGAATCCGATAATTGGGCACTGAAGGCAACAGCAGAGGCTTATCAGGGGAAAGGAAACCACATCATCACAAGCAAAATCGAGCATCATGCCATCCTGCATACCTGTCAGTATCTGGAGAGCAGAGGCTTTGAAGTGACCTACCTTGACGTGGATGAGAATGGTCTGATAAAATTAGATGATTTGAAGGCAGCAATCCGTCCTACAACCATTTTGATTTCTATCATGTTTGCCAACAACGAGATTGGAACCATTGAGCCGATCAAAGAAATCGGAGAAATCGCACATGAGCACAAAATTCTGTTCCATACCGATGCAGTTCAGGCATTTGGACAAGTACCAATCAATGTAGATGAATGTCATATTGATATGCTCAGCTCCAGTGGCCATAAACTAAATGGTCCGAAAGGAATCGGATTCTTATATATTCGCAGTGGAGTCAAGATTCGTTCCTTCGTTCATGGTGGAGCACAGGAGAGAAAGCGTCGTGCAGGAACCGAGAATGTGCCGGGAATTGTTGGATTTGGTAAAGCAGTAGAACGCGCAGTATCCAGCATGGAGAAGCGTACTTCGTATGAGCGTGAACTGCGTGATTACATGATTGAACGCATTTCTAAGGAAATCCCATATTGCAGATTGAATGGAGATCCGGTCAAGAGACTGCCAAACAATGTGAATTTCAGTTTCCGCTTTGTAGAAGGCGAGTCGATGCTGATTAACCTTGATTTAAAAGGAATCTGTGCCTCCAGCGGTTCTGCCTGTACATCTGGCTCCCTGGATCCATCCCATGTTCTTCTGGCAATCGGATTGCCGCACGAGATTGCACATGGTTCCCTGCGCATGACATTGAACGAAGAAATCACGAAAGAAGACATTGATTATGTAGTGGACAATCTGAAAGATATCGTTGAACTGATTAGAAGTATGTCACCACTGTATGAGGATTTCCTGAAAAAGCAGAAGTAAGAATAAAACAATACAAAAAAGAATAAAAAGGAGCATATGGTTATGTATACAGAAAAAGTAATGGATCATTTCCAACATCCAAGAAACGTTGGAGAAATTGAAAATGCAAGTGGAGTAGGTACGGTGGGAAATGCAAAGTGCGGAGATATCATGCGCATTTACCTTGACATTGATGAAAATGAGATTATCAGAGACTGCAAGTTCAAGACATTTGGCTGTGGTGCAGCAATTGCAACAAGCAGTATGGCAACGGAACTTGTAAAGGGTAAAAATATCCGCGAGGCATTGGAAGTAACGAATAAAGCCGTAATGGAAGCACTTGACGGACTTCCGCCGGTAAAGGTTCACTGTTCGCTTCTTGCGGAAGAAGCAATCCATGCAGCGCTCTGGGATTATGCAGAGAAGCACGGAATTAAGATTGAAGGTCTTGATCGGCCAAAATCAGACATCCATGAGGGCGAAGAAGAGGAAGAAGAGGAATACTAAACTGACACAAAGCCAATTATCATGAGGAAGTAAAAAAAGCGGATTTTTGAACTGCATGCCAGCCGGGAATTTCCCTGCTGCGCCATTTTGCAGTGCAGATGTCCGCTTTATGAGGATAATAGAGATGGAAAAGAAAACGGTAGTTGTAGGAATGTCTGGTGGAGTGGACTCTTCGGTGGCGGCGTATCTGCTCAAGCAGCAAGGATACAATGTTATTGGAGTTACCATGCAGATCTGGCAGGACGAGGATCAGGCAGTCCAGGAGGAAAATGGAGGATGCTGTGGCTTGAGTGCTGTGGACGATGCAAGAAGAGTAGCTGCTGATCTTGAAATCCCCTACTACGTAATGAATTTTAAACAAGAATTCAAGGAACATGTCATTGATTATTTTGTGGAGGAGTATCTTCACGGAAGAACACCAAATCCATGTATTGCGTGCAACCGTTATGTGAAGTGGGAATCCCTGCTGGAACGGAGTATGACCATTGGGGCAGATTATATTGCTACCGGACACTATGCAAGAGTGGTAAAATTAGACAATGGGCGTTACACACTGAAACGCTCTGTGACGCTGGCAAAAGATCAGACTTACGCACTTTATAATCTGACCCAGGAACAGCTCAGCCGGACATTGATGCCGGTAGGTGATTATTCGAAAGACGAAATCCGGCAGATTGCAGATGACATCAATCTTCAGGTTGCAAATAAGCCGGACAGTCAGGACATCTGTTTTGTTCCGGATGGGGATTATGCAGCCTATATTGAAGCGTCAGTGGGAGAACAGCTTCCAACAGGTAATTTCGTGACGACGGACGGCACTATATTAGGAACACACAAGGGGATCACCCATTATACGGTAGGACAGCGAAAAGGTCTGGGTCTGTCACTGGGGTATCCTGCATTTGTGGTTGAAATCAGACCGGAAACACAGGAAGTGGTAGTGGGGACGAAAGAAGAGGCATTTACAAGGACGCTACGCGCGAACCGGCTGAATTTTATGGGGATTGAAGACATGAAAGAACCGATGCGTTTCTTTACCAAAATCCGGTACAACCATAAGGGAGCCTGGTGCACCGTGGAAAAGACGGGAGAGGATGAGATTCTCTGTACGTTTGAAGAGCCAATCAAGGGAATTGCTCCGGGACAGGCTGTTGTGTTCTATGATAATGATTACGTTGCAGGAGGGGGAACTATACTATGATTTCAGATTCACATATGCACACTTCATTTTCCGGAGACTGTGATACGCCGGTAAGAGATATGGTGGAGGGGGCAATAAAAGCAGGACTCACGAGGATCTGTTTTACCGATCACCTTGACAAGGACTATCCTGCTCATGAGGAAGAGGGGGATTCAAAGTACGATTTTGACGTGAACGAATATTTCAAGGTGATGCAGTCCGTGAAGCAGGAATATGCAGACAGAATCGATATTCGTATCGGCGTGGAAATTGGTCTCCAGGAACATCTGAAACAGTTTTACCACGAATATGTGAGCACTCATTCCTTTGATTTTGTGATCGGTTCTATGCATGTAATTCACGGGCGGGATCCCTATTATGGAGAGTATTTTGAAGGAAAGACAGATGAGGAAGCATATCGGGAGGCATTTCTTGCAACGGTGGACAATATCAAGGCTTTTGATGACTACGATGTTCTTGGCCACATCGATTATGTGACTCGCTATGGAAAAGAGCGCGCCAAATACTATTCCTACCAGAAATTTGCAGATGAAATTGACCTGATTTTAAAAACAGTGATTGAGCATGGAAAGGGGATCGAGCTGAATACTTCTGGTTATAAATACGGATTAGGTTTTTGCCATCCGCATCCGGACATCATCAAAAGATACCGGGAGCTTGGCGGAGAGATTATCACCATTGGTGCCGACGGACACAAACCGGAGCATGTGGCTTACGAGTATTCCAAAGTGAAAGAGGTTCTACGGGACGCAGGATTCACATATTATACAGAATTTGAACGAAGAGAACCTATTTTTAGACAACTTCTATAAAAATATAAAATTAGCTTGAATTTTCGTCCTCTTTTTAGTACAATAACCATAGTTGATGAAACTTTAACAATGTTAAAGTTATATCATAAATAAACTGTTGACCAGTTAAAATTATTTAAACTTTAGGAGGAATTTAACATGGCAGTAAAAGTAGCGATTAATGGATTTGGACGTATTGGACGTTTGGCATTCAGACAGATGTTCGGAGCAGAGGGATATGAAGTAGTTGCAATCAACGATTTAACATCTCCAACAATGCTCGCACACTTATTAAAGTATGATTCATCACAGGGAAGATATGCATTGGCTGACAAAGTAACAGCTGGTGACGATTCTATCACAGTTGATGGACAGACAATCAAGATTTACGCAGAAGCAGACGCTGCTAATCTTCCATGGGGAGAATTAAAAGTTGACGTTGTTCTTGAGTGTACAGGATTCTACACATCAAAAGCAAAAGCAGAAGCTCATATCAAAGCAGGCGCTAGAAAAGTTGTTATCTCTGCACCAGCAGGAAATGATCTTCCTACAATCGTATTTAACACAAACCACAATGTATTAAAACCAGAAGATACAGTTATCTCTGCAGCTTCTTGTACAACAAACTGTTTAGCACCTATGGCTGATGCTCTTAACAAATTGGCTCCTATCCAGTCTGGTATCATGAACACAATTCATGCTTATACAGGAGATCAGATGACTCTTGACGGACCACAGAGAAAAGGTGATTTGAGAAGATCCCGTGCAGCAGCAGTTAATATCGTTCCTAACTCAACAGGAGCTGCTAAAGCAATCGGACTTGTTATCCCAGAATTGAACGGCAAATTAATCGGAGCTGCTCAGCGTGTTCCAACTCCTACAGGATCTACAACAATCTTAGTAGCAGTAGTAAAAGGAAAAGTTACTGTTGAAGAAATCAACGCAGCTATGAAAGCAGCAGCTACAGAATCTTACGGATATACAGAAGAAGAATTAGTATCCAGCGATATCGTTGGTATGAAATTTGGTTCTTTATTCGATGCTACACAGACAATGGCTTCTCCAATGGAAGATGGAAATACACAGGTACAGGTTGTATCTTGGTATGACAATGAGAACTCTTACACAAGCCAGATGGTAAGAACAATCAAATACTTCTCTGAATTAGCTTAATTTAAGTAGTTTAAGAAGACTCAATTGAAGGTCTGGTTTCAGATTTTCATGCGCGAAGGCGAATGAGGGTCCGGTCTTTAGGGACCGGACCCTTTTTTCCTTTTTTGAATTATTTGGAACCGTGTTTGAATTATTTAAGAATCGGAAAAAGGCTGTAATAAATGAATTTCAGCCAGGTTATTGAGATTACCTGTTTCTTGGGGTGTGATTAGATATCACATACAGTTTATTTAATACGAGGAGGCAAAACATGCTTAACAAAAAATCAGTAGATGACATTAATGTAAAAGGCCAGAAAGTTTTAGTAAGATGTGACTTCAATGTGCCACTTATCGATGGAAAGATTACAGACGAGAACCGTCTTGTAGCAGCTCTTCCAACAATCAAAAAATTAGTTGCAGATGGTGGGAAGATTATTCTCTGCTCTCACCTTGGAAAACCGAAGGGACAGCCACTTCCAGAATTATCACTTGCACCAGTTGCAGTACGTCTGTCTGAATTATTAGGACAGGAAGTAAAATTTGCAGCAGATGACAACGTAGTAGGACCAAACGCAAAAGCAGCAGTAGATGCTATGCAGGATGGTGACATTGTTCTCTTAGAAAACACACGTTACAGAGCAGAAGAGACAAAGAACGGCGAGGAATTCAGCAAGGATCTTGCATCTCTCTGTGATGTATTCGTAAATGATGCATTTGGTACAGCTCATAGAGCACACTGCTCAAACGTTGGTGTTACAAAGTATGTGGATACAGCAGTGGTAGGATATTTAATGCAGAAAGAAATCGACTTCCTTGGGAATGCAGTCAATAATCCAAAGAGACCATTTGTTGCAATTTTAGGTGGAGCAAAGGTATCAAGCAAGATTTCTGTTATCGAGAACTTACTTGACAAGGTTGACACATTGATCATCGGTGGTGGAATGTCTTACACATTCAGCAAAGCACAGGGTGGCAAAGTAGGTAATTCGCTTCTGGAAGAAGACTACTGCGATTATGCTTCAAAGATGCTCGACAAAGCAAAAGAAAAAGGTGTAAAATTATTACTTCCAATCGACAATGTTGTTGCAGATGATTTCTCTAATGATGCACACATCCAGGTTGTAGGACGCGGAGATATTCCAGATGGATGGCAGGGGCTTGATATCGGACCAGAGACAGCAAAGAGCTATGCAGAGGCTGTTAAGACAGCAAAGACTGTTGTTTGGAACGGACCAATGGGATGTTTCGAGATGCCAAATTTTGCAGCAGGTACAGAGGAAGTTGCAAAAGCACTTTCTGAGACAGATGCGGTGACAATCATCGGAGGTGGTGATTCCGCAGCAGCAGTTAACCAGTTGGGATATGGTGACAAGATGACACACATTTCTACAGGTGGTGGAGCTTCTCTGGAATTCCTTGAAGGAAAAGAACTCCCGGGAGTAGCAGCAGCAAACGATAAATAAAAAGCTTGGTGAGGTATTTTCGAGCCTGGTGTGAACTTTGCTCGAAAGAACCTCCTTATAAATATGAAAAGAGGATAATATAATGGCAAGAAGAAAAATTGTAGCAGGAAACTGGAAAATGAACAAAACTCCTAGCGAGGCAGTCGCTCTTGTAGAAGAGTTAAAACCATTGGTAGCATGTGAAGACGTAGATGTAGTATTCTGTGTACCAGCGATTGACATCGTACCAGTTGTTGAAGCTGCTAAGGGTACTAACATTGCAGTTGGGGCAGAGAACATGTATTTTGAGGAAAGCGGTGCTTACACAGGCGAGATCGCTCCTGCTATGCTCGTAGATGCAGGTGTTAAGTATGTAATTCTTGGACATTCTGAGAGAAGAGGATATTTCGGAGAAACAAACGAAGATGTTAACAAAAAAATGGTGAAGGCGTTTGAGCATGGTCTTACACCAATCATGTGCTGCGGAGAAAGTCTTGAAGAGAGAGAGCAGGGTGTGACAATGGATCTTGTACGTCAGCAGGTTAAAGTTGGTTTCTTAGGACTGACAGCTGATCAGGCTAAGACAGCAGTTATCGCTTACGAGCCAATCTGGGCTATCGGAACAGGTAAAGTTGCTACAACAGAGCAGGCAGAAGAAGTATGCGCAGGAATCCGTGCATGTATCGCTGAAATCTATGACGAAGCAACTGCAGAAGCAATCCGTATCCAGTACGGCGGTTCTGTATCCGGTTCAAGTGCTCCAGAGTTATTTGCACAGGCAGATATCGATGGTGGACTTGTTGGCGGAGCATCTTTAAAGGCGGATTTCGGAAAAATCGTTAACTACAAATAAGAGATTGTAGAGGGCCAGATATGGAAATAGTTCCAGCTATTATAGTTGCAGTTATGGGTGTCGTGGCGGCGGTGATTATCATCAAATACAGACACAGAAAATAGATGCCTGAAATGAATAAATAGAGTGCCTCTTTTGTAATGATATCGTTATGAAGAGGCACTTTTTTCTTTGTCTGTGGGAAGTATGCATAAAGAATCCGAGCTTAGACTTATAAAAATGCATAGATGTTAAAAGTAAGGCAAATAGAGAGAATATCCTTGATTGTACTCTCGAAATCATGTAAAATAAATCGGGTAAAGAATAATGTTATTAATTTCACATAAAGGAGAATTTGAAATGGCTAAAAAACCAACAGTATTAATGATTTTAGATGGATACGGCTTAAATCCAGAGACAAAGGGAAACGCTGTAGCAGAGGCTAAGACACCGGTTATGGACAAGCTGATGGCAGAGTGCCCATTTGTACAGGGACAGGCAAGTGGTATGTTTGTAGGGCTTCCAGATGGCCAGATGGGTAACTCAGAGGTAGGACACCTGAACATGGGCGCAGGACGTATCGTATATCAGGACCTTACAAAGATTACAAAGTCTATCAAGGATGGAGATTTCTTTGAAAATGAAGCACTTCTCAAAGCATGCAGTAATGTAAAAGAGAAAGGCTCAGACCTTCATTTATTCGGTCTTGTATCTGACGGTGGAGTGCACAGCCATATTACACATATTTATGGTCTGTTAGAGCTTGCAAAGAAACAGGGCATCGAGAATGTCTACGTGCACTGTTTCTTAGATGGACGTGATACACCTCCGTCTTCCGGAAAAGAGTATGTGGAAGCTCTGGAAGCTAAAATGAAAGAAATCGGTGTGGGTAAGGTAGCCAGCGTAATGGGACGTTACTATGCTATGGACAGAGATAACAGATGGGATCGTGTTCAGCTTGCATACAATGCAATGGTGAATGGAGAAGGCGAGAAGGCATCAAGTGCCACTGCTGGAATCCAGGCTTCTTACGATGCGGACAAGACAGATGAATTTGTACTTCCTACAGTTGTTACAGAGGGCGATGCTCCGGTTGCAACAATCAAAGACGATGATTCTGTCATTTTTTTCAATTTCCGTCCAGACAGAGCGAGAGAGATTACTCGTGTATTCTGTGATGATGCATTCGAAGGATTCGATAGGGGTGACAGAGTGAAGACTACTTACGTATGCTTCACAGACTATGATGTAACAATCCAGAACAAATTTGTTGCGTTCTATAAGACAGAGATTAAGAATACCTTTGGCGAATTCCTTGCAAACAATAACATGACACAGGCAAGGATTGCAGAGACAGAGAAGTATGCTCATGTTACGTTCTTCTTTAATGGTGGTGTGGAAGAGCCGAACAAGGGCGAGGACAGAATTCTGGTCAAATCTCCAAAGGTGGCAACATATGACCTTCAGCCGGAGATGAGTGCTTATGAGGTCGATGACAAGCTTGTGGATGCAATCAAGTCTGACAAATATGATGTCATTATCATTAACTTCGCGAACCCGGACATGGTTGGTCATACCGGTATTGAGAATGCGGCAATTGCAGCAATTGAAGCGGTTGACAAGTGTGTAGAAAAAGCAGTGGATGCAATCAAGGAAGTAGACGGACAGATGTTCATCTGTGCTGACCACGGTAATGCAGAGCAGCTCATTGATCCTGAGTCAGGAGCTCCATTTACAGCACACACAACAAACCCGGTACCTTTCATTATTGTAAATGCTGATCCTTCTTACAAATTACGTGAGGGTGGGTGTCTGGCAGATATCGCTCCAACATTGATTGATATGATGGGAATGAAGCAGCCAGAAGAAATGACAGGAAAGTCACTGATTGTTCGATAAGGTTTGATTTAGTTAGGTATTGCATATGGGAAGGTCATGAACTGCGGATTGAGGCACTGTCTTTCCCGACTGCTATATTTCGCTAAGCAGCAATAATCGAAAAAAGTGAGATATATACAAGAATCGCCCGGAGGCGTTCGGTAATCTGATGATTACGGAATACCTCCGGGCTTATTTTTTTGCGGAGTGCAAAAAGTATTCTGTAAAATCCCGTTTTTTTTCAATAACTGACGCTAAAGCTTGCTTCTAGCCACGGTTTCACCTTGCACAACAAAAACTAACGATTCAAATTTTTATTCGCCGTTGACAGCATTAGTTTGATTCGGTTTAACTGGTTTACTTCACTTGCGCCTGGATCAAAGTCGATGGCTACAACGTTCGATTCCGGATGGCGTCTTCTTAATTCCTTGATCACACCTTTTCCTACAACATGGTTGGGCAGGCAGGCAAAGGGCTGGGTGCAAACAATGTTCGGTGCACCGGAATGAATCAGTTCCAACATCTCACCAGTCAGGAACCAACCTTCACCGGTCTGGTTACCGAGAGATACGATTTCGGATGCCATCTTACCGAGGTCCTCAATCTTTGCAGGAGGATCAAAATGCGTGCTGGCAGCGAAGGCATCGCTGGCTGGCTTCCTGATCCACTCCAGAACCTTGATGCCAAGGTTTCCCATAGTAGCGGAAGACTTTTTGAATCCAAGGTGTGTGTGCTTGAAATTCTGATTGTAGAAGCAGTAGAGTAAGAAATCCAGTAAGTCTGGAACAACAGCCTCAGCCCCTTCCTGCTCCAGTAATTCTGCCAGGTGATTGTTGGCTGCCGGCAGGAATTTTACCAGAATTTCACCGACCACGCCTACACGAGGTTTCTTAATATCAAGTGTATCAATATGATCAAAATCTTCGATAATCGCCCTGCATAATTTCTTGAATTTTGTCCTGGAAGGATATCCCGTGGTAAGAAATTCAATACATTTTGCCTTCCATTTTTCGTGAATTGCATTGACGGTTCCGGCAACTGCTTCGTACGGCCGCATGCGGTAAGTACATTTCATGAAAATGTCACCAAATACGGCCGCATAGACACCGCGGAGTGCAAGCATCGGTGTAATCTTAAAGCCAGGATTCTCCTCCAGTCCACTTAAGTTGATAGAGATGACTGGAATATGTTCGTAACCGGATTTTTTCAGGGCACGGCGGATAAATCCGATATAGTTGGATGCACGACATCCACCGCCTGTCTGACTGATAAGGACTGCAGTTTTATCTAAATCATATTTTCCGGAGAGAATGGCATCCATAATCTGTCCAACTACCATCAGGGATGGATAGCAGGCATCGTTGTTCACGTATTTCAGCCCTACATCTACAGCAGCTTTGTTGTCGTTCGGCAATACTTCCACATGATATCCAGAAGCATTGAAGGCAGGCTGAAGCAGCTCAAAATGAATCGGTGACATCTGCGGGCAGAGAATGGTATAATCCGCACGCATTTCTTTGGTGAAAACGACCCTCTCAATGTTAGAAGGTTTGATCTCACGCTTGGTCTTGCGCTCCTCACGCACCCGGATGGCGGCGAGAAGGGAACGGACACGGATTCTGGCGGCTCCCAGGTTGTTGACCTCATCAATCTTCAAAGACGTATAGATCTTGTCTGAATTCTGAAGAATATCGGCAACTGCATCCGTCGTAACCGCATCCAGACCACATCCAAAGGAGTTGAGTTGAATCAAATCCAGATTATCCTTTGTCTTTACGTAGTTGGCTGCGGCATAAAGTCTCGAATGATACATCCACTGGTCCATAACGATCAGCGGTCTTTCAACCGGATTCAGATGGGAAATAGAATCCTCAGTCAGCACAGCAATATTGTAAGAGTTGATCAGCTCCGGAATTCCATGATGCACTTCCGGGTCAAAATGGTAAGGGCGTCCAGCCAGAACAATACCGCGATTGCCAGTCTCATCCAGAAACTTGATTGTCTCTTCGCCCTTGCGCCGGATGTCTTCACGACAGCTTGCGAGCTCTCCCCAGGCATCGTGTACTGCAGATGCGATATCGGCATCGGGGATGGAGAATTTGTCCGCAAGCTCTTCCGTTAGTCTCAGAGTCAGGACATCTTCGTCTCTCAGAGAGATAAATGGATTCATAAAATCAACTTCACCATGTAAAATCTGATCCATATTATTCTTGATGTTCTCCGGATAGGAGGTTACAATCGGACAATTGTAATGGTTGTTGGCATCCTCGAATTCCTGACGTTCATAAGGAACGCAAGGATAGAAGATGAAAGGTACCCCATGGTTGATCAGCCATTGTACATGACCGTGGGCAAGCTTTGCCGGATAACATTCAGACTCGCTTGGAATAGAGTCGATACCGAGCTCATAGATCTTCCGTGAAGAAGATGGAGAGAGCAGTACTCGGAATCCAAGTTTATTAAAAAAAGTGAACCAGAATGGATAATTTTCATACATATTCAGCACACGTGGAATACCAACAGTTCCGCGAGGAGCATCCGTCTCTTCCAGTGGGGTATAACCGAAATAACGCTGGGTCTTGTATTCAAAGAGATTCGGAAGTTTGTTGGTTGACTTTTCCTTGCCAAGGCCACGTTCGCAACGGTTTCCGGAGACAAAACGACGTCCGCCGCTGAATTTGTTTACTGTCAGACGACAATTGTTTGTACATCCCTTACATTTGGACATCGTAGTAGAATACTCCAATGCATCAATATCTTCGATAGAAAGCATTGTTGTTCCCTCGCAGTCCACATAACGCTCACGCGCAATCAGTGCAGCACCGAAAGCCCCCATGATTCCCGCAATATCAGGACGAACCGCCTGGCATCCGGCAATCATCTCAAAGCTTCGAAGAACTGCATTGTTATAAAATGTACCCCCTTGTACTACGATATTTTTACCAAGTTCAGAGGCATCAGAAACTTTGATTACCTTGAACAGAGCATTTTTGATGACAGAATATGCAAGACCAGCAGAAATGTCGGACACCTCCGCACCTTCCTTTTGTGCCTGTTTTACCTTGGAATTCATGAATACAGTGCAGCGTGTACCCAGGTCAATCGGATTCTTCGCAAAAAGTGCTTCGTGAGCGAAATCCTCAACAGAATAGTTCAGAGATTTTGCAAAGGTCTCGATGAATGAACCACATCCGGAGGAGCAGGCTTCGTTGAGCTGCACGCTGTCTACGGTCTGATTCTTAATCTTGATGCACTTCATGTCCTGACCACCGATATCCAGAATACAGTCTACATCCGGTTCAAAAAAAGATGCAGCATAATAGTGGGAAACGGTCTCGACTTCTCCCTCATCTAACAGCAGGGCAGCCTTGATCAGTGCCTCCCCGTAGCCAGTAGAGCAGGAATGTACAATTTCAACGTCCTCAGGCAGCTGACTGTAGATATCTTTGATGGCAGTAATGGTAGTTCCAAGCGGATCTCCGTCATTGCCATGATAAAAAGAATACAGCAGTGTGCCATCTTCGCCGACCAGTGCAGCTTTCGTAGTAGTAGAACCAGCATCAATCCCAAGGAATGCTTTTCCTTTATAGGATGCGAGGTCACCCACCGGAACTTGATGCTTGTTGTGACGCTCCTCAAACTCACGGAAATCAGCTTCCGAAGAGAAGAGCGGTTCCATACGTTCCACTTCGAATTCCATCTTGATGCGACCGGCAAGACGTTCCTGCATCTGACGAATCGGAATATTGATATCCTTTTTGGAATTCAGTGCAGAGCCGATGGCAGCAAACAAGTGAGAATGTGCCGGTGCATAAATATGTTCGTCGTCCAGCTTCAAGGTGCGCACAAAGGCCGCGCGCAGCTCTGAAAGGAAATGAAGCGGTCCGCCGAGAAATGCGATATGACCACGGATTGGTTTTCCGCAGGCAAGACCACTGATGGTCTGGTTTACAACAGCCTGAAAAATAGAAGCGGCAAGGTCTTCCTTGGTTGCTCCTTCATTGATCAATGGCTGGATATCGGATTTGGCAAATACACCACAACGGGCCGCAATCGAATAAAGTGCTTTGTAATTCTTGGCATAATCATTCAAACCACTTGCGTCCGTCTGCAAAAGGGAAGCCATCTGGTCGATAAATGACCCGGTACCTCCGGCACAGACTCCGTTCATGCGCTGTTCTACATTACCGCCTTCAAAATAGATGATCTTGGCATCTTCTCCGCCAAGCTCAATTGCCACATCAGTCTGTGGCGCATAATCCTGAAGTGCAGAGGATACCGCGATAACCTCCTGAACGAAAGGCACTTCCAGGTGCTTGGCGAGTGTCAGACCGCCGGAACCTGTGATGACTGGAGAGACATAAATGGAACCAAGCTTGTAAATCGCACGTTCCAATAGGTCGGATAAAGTCTCCTGAATGTTGGCGAAGTGTCGCTCGTAGTCCGAGAACAGCACTTCATTTTCTTCATTTAAAATAGCAATCTTCACCGTAGTGGAACCGATGTCAATGCCTAATGTATGTAGTTTATTCAAACTCATTTTTTACTCCTTGTTTTTTGAAAATGTGGCGAAGAGTTCCTGAAGCGGTAATTTCTGCTTAGGAAAAATAGCGGAGAGACAGTGTCAAGTCCGCAGAAAAACACGGCGGATTCGCGTCCATCCGACAAAATGTTCGATGGAATATCATCGAAACTCTTCATATTATAAATGTTTTCAGACCAGCATACATTATACGACATAATGTGTCAAATGGCAATAATGAAACGCATGCAAAAAAACTATTGAAAAAAAGTAGAAATATGAATGGGACAATATGTTAAAATAAACTGCATAAAATTGTAAAATTGCAGTAAACAGACCGCAATGAATTGACAAACGGGTTGTCAGACGGTACAATTACATCATGCAAAATTAAAAAGCAAGGAGTAATGTGTGTGAATTGGATTAGTAAACTAGAAAAGAAATTTGGAAAGTACGCAATACCGAATCTCATGTGGTACATCATTCTTATGTATGGTGTTGGAGCTGTGCTGAACTTCATAAATGGAAGTTTCTATTATCAGTATCTCAGCCTGGATGCTGCAGCGATTCTGCATGGTCAGGTATGGAGGATTGTTACATTTCTGATACAGCCACCGAGCAGCAACCTGATATTTGTTATATTCGTGCTTTATCTGTATTATATGATCGGAACGACATTAGAGCGTGCATGGGGAGCTTTCCGCTTCAATCTGTACTTTTTTGCCGGTGTTCTTTTTCATGTGATTGCGGCAGTTGTCGTTTATCTGGTTACTGGTTTATCACTGCCACTTGGAACGACCTATCTGAATCTGTCCTTGTATTTTGCATTTGCAGTCTTATACCCGGACATTGAGTTCTTACTGTTTTTTATCATACCAGTGAAGGTAAAGTATCTGGCATGGGTAGATGCAGCATTTTTCGGTTATGCGATTCTGCAGGCATTTCTTCCGTCTTATGGCGGGAATGCTATTTATGGGGTATTTTATAAGGCGAATGCACTTGCGGCGTTTGTCTCTATCTTGAACTTTTTGCTTTTCTATTTCTCATCCAGGAATTTTAAGGCACATTCCCCAAAGGAAACACGCAGGAAGGCAAAGTATAAGAATGAGGTCAAGATGGCAAAGCGCTCCAGTGTGAAAGCACCGAATGGGGCAAAGCATTGTTGTGCAATCTGTGGAAGAACAGAGCTGGACGATCCGAGTCTGGAATTTAGATTCTGTTCTAAGTGTAATGGTAATTTTGAATATTGCCAGGACCATTTATTTACGCATGAGCACATCAGATAAGCATCAATAAAATGAAATGAATAAGGAGTAACAAGAAGGAATGAAAAAAACTAAGATTATCTGTACTATGGGACCAACAATGAACAATAAAGAAACGATGAGAGCTTTAATTGAGAATGGAATGGATATTGCCCGTTTCAATTTTTCTCATGGTGATCACGAAGAGCAGAAAGGCAGAATGGATCAGCTCAAAGAGCTTCGCGAAGAGGCTAAGAAACCAATTGCAATTCTTCTGGACACAAAGGGGCCGGAGATTCGTACAGGAGTCCTTGAGGGTGGTAAAAAAGTAACATTGGAGTCAGGTGCAGCATTTGCGCTGACAACAAAAGAGATAGAAGGAAACTCACAAAAAGTATCTATCACTTATGAAGGTTTAGTAGATGATGTGCAGGTCGGAAAGACAATTTTAATTGATGATGGTCTTATTGAGCTTCGTGTTGAGAGTAAAAGCGAAGACTGCATTAATTGTACTGTAATGAACGGTGGAGAACTCGGAGAGCGCAAAGGTGTTAATGTACCGAATGTAGCAGTACGTCTTCCGGCAATTACAGAAAAAGACAGAGAAGATATTAGATTCGGAGTGGAACAGGGAATCGATTTTATTGCTGCTTCCTTTGTGCGTAACGCAGAGTGTGTTCTTGAAATCAAAGCGTTTGTAAAGGAATGTGGAGGAAATACACCTATTATTGCCAAGATTGAAAATGCAGAGGGTATTGAGAACATCGATGAGATTATCCGTGCAGCAGATGGTATTATGGTAGCACGTGGAGACCTTGGAGTGGAGATTCCACCAGAGGAAGTACCGTTCCTCCAGAAGATGATGATTAACAAATGTAATGAAAACTTCAAACCGGTCATTACAGCAACACAGATGCTTGATTCTATGATCCGTAACCCACGTCCGACAAGAGCAGAGGTTGCAGACGTTGCTAATGCAGTATATGATGGAACCGATGCAGTGATGTTGTCAGGTGAGACAGCTTCCGGTAAGTACCCGGTAGAAGCACTTCAGATGATGGTTCATATTGTAGAAGATACAGAAGCACATTTGGATTATGACACAATTCTGGCAAAAGCAGGAGAGCATCGCGCTAAGAATATTTCCAGTGCAATTGGATATGCTTCCGTAGCAGCTGCAGACTCTCTTGGAGCAAAATGCATTATTACACCATCTGTATCCGGTGCGACAGCAAGAGTTGTTTCCAAGTTTAAGTCAAGAGCAGAAGTAATCGGTGTATCACCTAATGAAGCAACACTTCGCAGAATGCAGATTTTCTGGGGTGTCAGACCGATGAAGTCTATTGCGTTCAACTCTACAGAAGATATCTGTAACGGAGCAATCGATTTAGTTGTTGCAAAACAAATCGCAGAAATCGGCGAAGTTGTTGTTGTGACAGCAGGTATTCCTTCACCAGATGTATCAAAAGCACGTGAAGGTGTCAGCAATATGATGAGAATTGCCGTTGTTGAATAATAAAAAGAAATAAAGTACTGGCAAGAGCAAAGGAAACAGTTTGCTGCTGGTAGATGAAGAGAAGTGCCTGTAAGTGGGTGCTTCTTTTTTGTGTCAAAATCTATTGACATTGATATAAAAGTGTACTATAGTGTTCCTGAAAAGAACTACTAGAAAAGCGTGGTGATTATTTGGAAAAGGTTCAATTTTT
Source organism: Hespellia sp. (assembly GCA_028689735.1). Lineage (GTDB taxonomy): Bacteria > Bacillota > Clostridia > Lachnospirales > Lachnospiraceae > Hespellia. The sequence continues at coordinate 19,712 of JAQVCP010000047.1, forward strand.
AGAACAGCTCATGCAGATGGGACTTACCCGTCAGGAAGCAACTGTATACCAGCAGCTTCTGATGTCGGGAAAGCAGACCGGGTATGAAATCGCAAAGGAGACGGGAATCTCGCGTTCCAATGCCTACGCAGCCCTGTCATCTCTGGTTGATAAAGGGGCTGCCTATATGATGGAAGAGTCTGCTAAAAAATACATTCCGGTTTCTTTGGAAGAGTTCTGTAACAATCATATCCATAAGATGCAGGAGATTAAGATATGGCTGTTGGATAATCAGCCGAAGCCGAAGATGGAAGAGGAAGGCTATATCACGATAGAAGGTGAGAAGCATGTTCTCGATAAGATTCGAGTGCTTCTCAATCAGGTGGAAGAGAGAGTCTATGTTTCGTGTACTGTGGAGACGCTGGAATTATTTCGAAAAGAACTGGAAAAACTGTTGCAGGACGGCAAAAAAGTGGTTATAGTAACTGATGATGACTATGAACTTCCCAAAGCGAAGATTTACCGCAGTGAGAGAAAGGGGAGACAGCTTGGAATCATCACAGACTCCAGGTTCACATTGACTGGAGAATATGGTACAGACAGCACCAATACCTGTTTATACTCCGGGCAGAAGAATCTAGTGACGCTGTTTAAGAGCGCACTTGCCAATGAGATTAAATTAATTAATTATATGAAAGTTCCCAATACAAAAGTGTACAAAGGGAAGATACGAAGGGAGAACAAATAGAATGAAGAAAGCAACATTTGTAACGAAAGAACAGCTGGAGGAGATTGTTACGGATTTTCCAACACCATTTCATTTGTATGATGAAAAAGGTATCCGCAGGAATATGAAGGCTTTAAAGGAAGCATTTTCATGGAATAAAGGATATAAAGAGTACTTTGCAGTAAAGGCTACACCGAATCCATTTTTGATTAATATCCTGCGTGAATACGGATGCGGATGTGACTGTTCCTCTTACACAGAGCTGATGCTTTCCAATGCAATCGGTGCAAAGGGGGCAGATATCATGTTTTCATCCAATGATACGCCGGCAGAGGAATTTGCATTTGCCAATCAGCTTGGAGCAATCATCAATCTGGATGATTTTACCCATATTGATTTCCTGGAGGAGACCATTGGACATATTCCGGAAACCATCAGCTGCCGCTACAATCCAGGCGGATTATTCAAAATCAGCAATGACATCATGGATAACCCGGGAGATGCCAAATATGGTATGACCACAGAGCAGCTTTTTGATGCGTTCAAGATCTTGAAGGAAAAAGGTGCAAAAGAGTTTGGTATCCATGCATTCCTCGCAAGCAATACCGTGACAAATGATTACTATCCAATGCTTGCAAAGGTATTGTTTGAAGTTGCAGTAAAGCTCCAGAAGGAGACGGGAGTTCATATTAAGTTCATCAACCTTTCCGGGGGAATCGGGATTCCTTATACACCAGATCAGGAGCCCAACGATATCCGTGCAATCGGTGAAGGTGTTCGCGAGGTGTATGAAGAGGTTCTTGTTCCGGCAGGAATGGGTGACCTTGAAATCTACACAGAACTTGGGCGTTATATGATGGGACCTTATGGCTGTCTGGTAACAAAGGCTATCCATGAGAAACATACACATAAGGAATATATCGGAGTGGATGCTTGTGCCGTCAATTTGATGAGACCGGCAATGTACGGCTCATATCATCATATCACTGTGATGGGCAAGGAAGATGCACCTTGCGACCACAAGTACGATATCACAGGTTCTCTCTGCGAGAATAATGATAAGTTTGCCATTGACCGCATGCTTCCGAAGATTGATATGGGAGATATTCTTGTAATTCATGATACCGGTGCACATGGCTTCTCGATGGGATACAACTATAACGGTAAGCTTAAGTCGGCAGAAGTGCTGTTGTGCGAAGATGGCAGCGCAAAACTGATTCGCCGTGCAGAGACACCAGCAGATTACTTTGCAACATTTGACTGTTTCGATATTGGAAAGAAGCTTATAAAATAGGCGGTCGGAATTTTTGAATTGCGATGCCTTGTTTGGAAGTCTTTTCGAGAACATTCGAGAAAATTTGGAAGAAAATTTTGAAATAAACTTGCAATATATCCTTTATTATGATATTATAAAACTCGGCTTGAAAAATAGCTGAGTGCGCGGATGTGGCGGAATCGGCAGACGCACAAGACTCAAAATCTTGCGGTGGTAACATCGTGTGGGTTCAAGTCCCACCATCCGCACTGTAAAAGTGCCCGAAAGACACTGAAAAGACCCATTAGCGTGGGTCTTTTTTTATGGAATACTTTGGAAGTCTCTGTCCCATGGATACTTTATCGGCAGTGATAATAATCATGAATTTTTTGCTCGATAGCATCCTGCATCTCCCGCACACTGTGGCGTCTCGAGGAAGCGCATTCCTGCGCCTGACGATCACAGAGAAAGCACTTGCGAAAGCTGGGACGGGACAGTTTGATGCCATCAATACCGATGACATCAATGTCAAAGAGACGTCCAAGAGGATGTGACTCTTCGATGTCAGTCATAAGTGTTTTGATGTGTTCCGCATCAGAACAATCAATGCATAAAATATATTCATCACCAGTCGGCACGTGACAGGTCACAGAATCCATAATACGAATGGATTCCTGTTCTAAAGCATGGTCGATAAGAGCCACTCCCTCAAGAAAAACCTGGCGGATTTCGGGTGTCGTTTTGACCGGACCCGGAATATTCATGCAGAATGATATCACCGGCATGTGGTAAGTGTATAGATAATCGGTCTGCTTTTCTGCCCGCCGTTCCCTGCAGTCCAGCATCTGTGGCAATGCAACTTTAATTCCGTGCAGCATGATCAGATCTCCTTGTCTATGAAAAATAATTATATGTCTATTATAGCGAAAAATATAAAATTGTAAATTTGTTCTGCAAAAAAAACAAAAAATTAGAAAGAGACAGTTGCATTTTATTCCTAAAATGATATGATAGGTCGTGGTAAAAACAAATCGGGATACGTTAAGAAGAAGGTACAAGATGAAAACAATAAAAAATTATTGTCTGATCACGTTTAGCATTTTCATTATGGCAGTTGGTGTGTATTTCTTTAAGTTCCCAAATAATTTCTGTTTTGGAGGCATAACCGGATTCGCTGTAGTTATTGCGAAGATCATGCCAATATCGGCAAGTATGTTTACATTCTGCGTGAACATGATTTTACTGCTGGTCGGATGGATTTTTTTAGGAAAGAGCTTTGCAATTAAAACAGGGTATGCGAGTATTTTATTATCACTTTTGCTGCTTGTATTTGAAAAAGTGTATCCCATGCATATACCGCTATCGAATGAACCGACCTTAGAACTGATCTTTGCAATCACACTTCCAGCAATCGGAAGCGCACTGCTGTTCAACATAGGGGCGTCCAGTGGTGGAACCGATGTGCTGGCCATGCTGCTGCAGAAATATACAAGAGTACATATCGGTATGGCACTTTTAGTAACGGATATGATTGCAATTTTAATTGCCTGTTTCGTATTTGATATTAAAACTGCGCTCTATTCGTTTGTTGGCCTGACTCTGAAATCATTTTTAATAGATGGAATCATAGAGAATATCAATATGTGCAAAGCATTTACCATCATCTGCGATAATCCAGATTCGATTTGCGATTACATTGTACATGATCTGAATCGAAGCGCAACTGTTTCAGAAGCCAGCGGAGCCTATACCAATCAGGAAAAATTCATGGTGGTCACGGTATTGACTCGCGCACAGGCAGTACAGCTCAGACAGTATATTCATCAAAACGAGCCTGGAGCATTTATTTTGATTTATAATACTAGTGAGATTGTCGGCAAAGGATTTGTGACCATCTAGTATATCATAGAATTCGTGGAAAGAAAGTTTCAAATAGGGACTTTCTTTTTTTGTTCTTAATATTTTTTAAGGTTTTATATTGGATCAGATACATTATGATATAAATAGAACGATTGGAGGAAGAGGTATGGAAAGGAAGAAAAACTTAAGGAAAGGATTGCTGCTGTTCTGTTTTTTCGCAAAAATAGGCTGTTTTACGTTTGGCGGAGGATGGAGTATTCTTGCACAAATGGAACGAGAATTTGTGGACAGAAGAGAGCTGATGACAAAGGAAGAATTGCTTGACATTGTCTCACTCGGAAAATCAGTGCCGGGAATTATGATTACCAATATCAGCACGATTTTCGGGTATCAGATGGCAGGATGGTTTGGAGCAGTGTGTGCGATGATCGGAATTGCCTTTCCCGCTGTTCTGATCTTATCGGTCATTACAGTCTGCTATTCTGCATTTCAGGATAATGTATGGGTCGCGAGCGCATTAAAAGGGATTCGAGCGGCGGTCGTACCGATTATTGCATCTGCAACGATTTCGCTTGCAAGGTCGGGATTAAAGAGCAAATTATGTGTGGTGATTTGCCTGATATCGGCAGCACTGTGTTATTTTACGAATTTGAATAACATTTTTATTGTTCTGATGGGTGTCGTGTTCGCATTTGTGTTAATGGGGGTGAAGCGATATGGAACTTCTTGAGTTGTTTGTGTCCTTTGTCAAGGTAGGATTTACCAGCTTTGGCGGGATGTCTATGATTCCAATGATGAGCGACGAAATGATTCGGCACCACTGGATGAGCGTGGATGATTTTTCGAATATCATTGCGATTGCCGAGATGACGCCGGGTCCCTTTGGGCTGAACTGTGCAACCTTTGCAGGAATGCAGGTCAGTGGAATCATGGGAGGACTTGTTGCGGTTCTGGGAGTGCTTATGCCGGCCTATACACTGACCATGAT
>JAQVCP010000138.1 GCA_028689735.1 Hespellia sp.
AAGTCCTCCTGTGACTTTTTACATAATAAAGGGAGATACAAGCAATGGCCTGTACCTCCCGGTTTTCTAGTTATAATAATATCGGTTCGCTATTTAGCAGATAATCAATATACTGTTCCGTATTAACTTCTGCCATTTCCAACCTATTCAATAAAAGATCCATTTCCTCGTTGTATTCCTCCATATACTCTCGTATAGTCTGGAAACCAGAGATTGGTTCTTTTTCTGAAAGCTGAATCCATAACAGCTGATAGTATAAATTTGCATTATCATCATCTGTATCCCAGTACAGAACCTGTGGATCTACATGAAGGGCATCTGCAAGTTTTCTGTTCACCGAATCTCTCGGATGCCTTGTTGCTCCTTCATACTGTGCTATTCGTACATCGCCACGATTCATAAATCCACAGGCCAAGCCAAGCTCAGCCTGCGTCATATGACGGAGTTGACGTACATATTTCAGTCGTTCTCCATAAGTCATAATTAAACCTCCGTACTGTCATTCTTTTCTTTTTTCTTCCAGTAAAGGGCTGCAAGTCCAAGTGCAATGCCTGCCATACCAATTCCTGCGTACAGCCAAGGATTATAATTATCTCCTGTCTGTGGAAGTTTCGGTTCTGTTGGTTTGTTTGTCAGATCAAGTGTATAAACAACACATTCTGGCGCATCATCATCGTACTGTAATACTACTTCGTGCGAAGTGCTGTCTAAGATATATCCATCTGCTGCTTTTGTCTCTACCACATAATACTTGATATCAGCGACAAAATTTCCATCCTTAAATGTTCCGATTGGAAGTTCCTTCGATTCTGCATGACCATCTTTGTCAGTAACAAGCTTTTCAATGACCTTACCATCTGCATCACGGATTTCAAATTCAACTCCTGCAATTCCCTTCTTTGTGTACTCATCTGTCTTGTTAATGACAATCTTTCCACTTACAAGTTCATCCTTCATGGATACCTTCTGAACTTTTCCAGTGTCTTCCACTGTAAATTCCACATCATTTGCAATCTTATACCCATAAGGAGCTGTCTCTTCTCTTAAGGTATACTTGCCAACAGGTAGTTTTTCCACAAGATGTGTCTTTCCTACTTCAGATGTCCACTTTTCGATTACTATTCCTGTGGAATCAATAATGGAAAGTTCTGCACCAGCAAGTTCATACTCGCCAGTAATATCAGTTTTCGAGAACTCCACTTTTGTCGTATCATTTACAAACTCTGCTGTAAATTCAATGACAGCTTTATCCTCTCCCTGATAGGATGCATCAATATCCACAACCTTGTCGGAAGATGCATATCCTTTCGGTGCTTCCAACTCTTTCACATAATACTTGCCAAGAGGAAGGTCACTGGTAAAGATACACTTTCCATCCTTGCCTGTTGCAGCTCGTTCAATCTGTGTATCTTTTGCAATCACAACTTTACCATCGGCATTCACAATGTCTTCCTTTGCAAAAAGCCCAAATACAGCACCTTCCAATGTTTCTCCTGTCTTTGAATCTGCCTTCGTTACGGTAATCTGCACTTTCTGTCTTTCATTGGTTACATTCATGCCTGCATAGACGATGGCGGTATCCTGATCCACATAGGAAACATCTGCATCAATCGGTGTACTGTCTAATACAAATCCCTCAATTGTCTTTGTCTCCACAAGATAATATTTACCAAGTGGAAGTTTGTCAATGCTTGCATATCCGTTCTCATTGGTTTCAATCGTAGCTACAAGCTCATCTGCTTTGTAGTAAACAGTTCCAAGTCCATCCGGGCTTACGATATCTTCCTTCGCATATACTTCAAAGGTTACACCTGCAAGGCTCTTCTTGAAGTAATTGAAAATGAAATCATACCAGTGTCCCTTGATAATGGTTGCATCCTGAACAAATTCTCCATCCTTATTGACAATGATGGTTCCAGTTGGAACTTCATCCTTCATCTCTACGGACTGGATTTCCTCGGTATCTTCTACTGTAAACTCTACCTCTGCTGCTTTCAAATAACCATATGGGGCATAATCTTCACAAAGTGTGTAAGTCTCGCCCACTACAAGTCTCTTAATCACATGTGCTTCATCGGCATTGGATACCCATGTCTCTACTATATTTCCGTCCTTATCAAGAACAGTCAGTGTAGCGCCGCTAAGTTCAGCACCGCTTGTAATATCTGTCTTGGTGAACTCAAAGGTTGTAGGCGTATTCAGGCATTCCTCTGACAGCTTCACAACTGCTACATCCTGCCCCTGGTACTCTGCATCAAAGGTAAGCACTTCCTCTGTTGATACATATCCTGCCGGAGCAGAAATCTCTTTTGCATAATACTTTCCTAATGGGTAATCCTTCGTGAAAGTAATCATACCATCTGTACCGGATGTTCCTGTTTCTAACAATTCTCCTGCTTTCACAAGCACTTCTCCATCTACATTTGCAATATCTTCATCTGCATAGAGTCCGAATACTGCGCCTGCGATTGGAAGCTCAGTCTCACTGTCTTTCTTTTCAACAGATAAGGAAACCTTCTGTCTGTCATTGGCAAATGTCATAGAATCATAGATGACTGGTGTCTTATCATCCACATATGTGAATGTGACGGTCTGTTCCTCACTGTTTAATACATATCCAAAAGGTGCTTTTGTTTCTACAACTCGGTAAGTTCCCAGTGGCAAATCACCTAAGACTGCTTTTCCATCTTCTCCTGTAGTAATGGTACCTACCAGATCTCCTTTGGAATAATACTTGGTTCTGACACCGTTCTCATCCAGCTGATAATCATTGGTAAAGATGTCCTCTGCCGCATAGACTTCAAACTCTGCACCAGCAAGGCTTCCTTCTTTGTAGATGAATTCTTTCTCATCCTCAGAAGCAAATAAACCGCCTGTATAGGAATCGAGGACTTCGCCCTTCTTCTCTACCGTAAGTTCTCCTACAGCTGGTGCATCCTGATAGGTCACATCAATGATTGCTTCATAGGTGTCTGGATCTACCTGATATGCAGTATCTGTATCAACTGCTACTGTAATATAAGCAGTATTGATGACATATCCATTTGGTGCTGCAATCTCTTCAATACGATAGTTTCCTAATTTCAAAGCTTCTGGAAGAATCAAATCCCCGTCTGCATCTGTTGAGAAGGTAGTGTGTTTCACTTTGGTAGGATAAGTTGTAATCTGCTCTACATATTCTTGCTTATCCAGGTTGTAAATCTTAAATGTTGCGTTTGGTACAAGTACGGTCTTTCCTGTCTTAGAATCCTGCTTAATCACACGAAGTTTTGCAGTAAATTCCCTGTCAATGAATACTCTCCATACCTGTGGTTCTGTTGGGTGGTTCTCAATAATCTGCACTTCAAATGGTTTTACTGTCTCCATGTTATGAGGAGTGATTGTTTCAATAACCACATACGTTCCATAAGGGATTGGCTGTGTAACAAGATGTCCCTTTTCATCTGTAAGAATTGTAGTTTCTCCATCACTGCCGATAACTACTTTCTCTGCATTGTCAAAATCATAGCTTCCATCTGCTTTTACAGGTATAGATGATTTTAGATATGCAGTGAATCCAGCACCTGAAAGAAGTGGTGCTTCTGTATCATCGCCATTATCAGATACCTTGATTAACTGGAATGGCTGTTTGATCACCTGCTCTGCGGATTCTGTACTTCTGGAAACCTCTGCTACAAGGTCATTCTCATAATCGCATACTACATCATGTTCCTCTTCATCTAAGAGATATCCTTCTGATGGAGTGATTTCTTTGACATAGTAGTTGCCCAGGTAAAGGTTCTTCACCTCTGCTTCCCCTTTTTCATCGGTTGTAAGTTCTGCTACCAGATCTCCCGCTTTGAACATCACACCTGTTGCACCGTCTGGATGCATGATATCAGTTCTTGCGTAAAGGCCATAGACAGCTCCCTCTAACTTCGCATCGCCCTGTGGAACTGCCTTGCCTGTTTCCTTATCTACTTTATAGATGTGAATCTTGGCTGTTGTTCTATCGTTCTTAAAGGTGTGCGCAAATGATGCTGTCGGTGTTGTATTGGACAGATAATTGAAAATGAAACTGTAAGTATCACTCTGATTTCTGGTATAGGCATATGGTGCCTGTGTTTCCGTGATATAGTAGCCATTCGCAATTGGAAGATCGACTGTATAAGCAGCGGTTCCATCTTCCCCGGTAGTTACTGTCTGAATTGCTGTTCCCTTTGTCATAATGACCTGACCTGCATAGTTCTTAATGTCGTTTCCTGCATAAAGAGTATACTCACCACCATCCAGCGGATTGTCGGTATCAGAATCTTTCTTCGTTACCGATACATTTGCTTTCTGTCTGGTATTGTAAATGCTGGTCGCTTCATACTGAACCTCTACTGTCTGGTCCTTATACTCAATCTTCACTGTCTGCGGAGTCGTATTGATCGTATAACCATCAATGGTTTCTGTTTCAGTGACCACATAAGTTCCAAGATGGAGATCTGTCACTACGACTTTTCCATCAGATCCTGTAGTTACTGCTTCCTTGACAACATCTCCTTTGTTATAGACCTTGCTTCCATCAGCCTTATAGATATCTGCACCAGCAGTTACCTTGAAGGTTGCCCCTGGAAGATTCTTGGTCTCATAAGTGAAGTTGCTGCCATTCCATCCTGTTAGGACTTCGCCCTGTTTCGTGATGGTAATAGCTCCAAGCTGTTCCTTGTCCGTTGCAGAGATTCCTGTTGTCTGCCCTGCTTTCACAGTTAAGGTATGAACCTTTCCAGATAACACATATCCTTTTGGTGCTTTGATTTCTTTCACATAATAAGTGCCTGCAACAAGTGCTGCTGACTTCGCATATCCATTGGAATCTGTGGTCATTTCACTTACTTTATTGTTGCATCCGCTGTCTGAGTAGATACCATACACTGCACCAGCCAGCTTCACTCCGCTGGATTCATCTGTCTTTGTGATTTCTCCATATCCGATATTCTCTGTTTTTACTTTGATATAAGCGGATAGTGGATCAGCATTTGGGACTTC
>JAQVCP010000048.1 GCA_028689735.1 Hespellia sp.
TCTTTCTTCTTCACTTCTTTACCAGCTGCTGCGAACTGTGCAGTTGCACCTGTTGGTGTAGATTTGGAAGCCTGTCCACCTGTGTTAGAGTAAACTTCTGTATCAAATACCATTACGTTGATGTCTTCACCACTAGCTAAGATGTGGTCAACACCGCCGAATCCGATATCGTAAGCCCATCCGTCTCCACCGAAGATCCACTGAGACTTCTTAGCAAGATAATCTTTTTCTTTCAGGATAGATGTTTTCATATCACTGTTGCAGTCACAAGCTTCGATTGCTGCGATTAACTTGTCTGAAGCAGGTCCATTGGCTTTTCCATCTGTAAATGTATCAATATATTCTTTTGCTGCTGCTTTTACATCAGCATTTGTTGCTTCCTCAGCAAGTGTAGCAACTTTTGCCTGTAATCTGTTTCTGATTGCTTTGTTAGCAAGCAACATACCTAAACCAAATTCAGCATTGTCTTCAAACAATGAGTTAGCCCAAGCTGGTCCCTGTCCTTTGGCATTTACTGTATATGGTGTAGATGGTGAAGAGTTACCCCAGATAGAAGAACATCCTGTTGCGTTAGCGATGTACATTCTCTCACCGAATAACTGTGTGATTAATTTAGCGTATGGTGTCTCACCACAACCTGCACAAGCACCTGAGAATTCAAGTAATGGCTGTTTGAACTGAGAACCGATTACGGTAGCTTCACCCTTCTTAGCAACTACTTCTGGTTTTACAGGAATTGTTGTACCAAAGTCAAATGCTGTCTGCTCAGCTGCCTGTGTAGCTTCATTTGCTGCTGCGTTAACCATCTCAAGAGCTTTTTCACCCTTCTTACCTGGACAAACGTTAGCACATGAACCACAACCTGTACAGTCAAGAGCTGAAATTGTCATTGTAAACTTCATTCCTGGCATACCTGTAAGATCTAATGTCTGAACGCCTTCTGGAACCTTAGCTGCTTCATCTTCTGTTAAAGCTACCGGACGGATAACTGCATGAGGACATACATATGCGCAACGGTTACACTGGATACAGTTGTCAGCTTTCCATACTGGAATGTTAACAGCGATACCACGTTTCTCGAATGCTGCAGAACCAGATGGTGTAGTACCATCTACGTATTCATTAAATGCAGATACTGGAAGTGTGTTACCTTCCTGTGCATTAACCTTGCTCTGGATGTTGTTAACGAAATCAACAACGTCTTTTCTGTCTCCTGTTGCAACTTTTGTAGCAAGACCTTCGTCTGGACATGATTTCCAAGACTCTGGAACCTGTACTTCAACTACCTGCTGAGCACCAGCATCGATAGCTGCCCAGTTCTTAGCAACGACATCATCACCTTTTCTTCCGTAAGTAGCTTTTGCAGCTGCTTTCATAAGTTCGTTTGCTTTGTCAGCTGGAATGATATCAGCTAATTTGAAGAATGCAGACTGAAGGATTGTGTTGATACGAGTTGGTCCCATACCAGTTTCAATACCAATCTTAACACCGTCAATTACGTAGAACTTGATGTTGTGGTCAGCGATAAATGCTTTTACCTGTCCTGGTAAATGCTTCTCAATACCTTCCATATCCCATGGGCAGTTCAGAAGGAATGTACCACCATCAACCAATTCCTGAACCATGTTGTACTTGTTAACATATGCAGGATTGTGACATGCTACAAAGTTAGCCTGTGTGATCAGGTATGTTGATTTGATTGGTTTCTTACCAAAACGAAGGTGAGACATTGTAACACCACCGGATTTCTTTGAATCATAGTCAAAGTAAGCCTGAGCGTACATATCTGTGTTGTCACCAATAATCTTGATAGAGTTCTTGTTAGCACCTACAGTACCATCTGCTCCAAGACCCCAGAACTTACAGTTGATTGTTCCTTCTGGTGTAGTAACAAGCTGTTTTCCTTCATCTAATGACATATGTGTAACATCATCATTAATTCCGATTGTGAAATACTTCTTCTCTGTGTTGTTGTATACAGCAACGATCTGGGCTGGAGTTGTATTCTTTGATCCTAAACCATAACGTCCTGAAAGTACTGGAACTGCATCAAACTTAGAACCTTTTAATGCTGCTACTACGTCTAAGTATAATGGCTCACCAAGTGCTCCTGGCTCTTTTGTTCTGTCTAATACTGTAATAGTCTTAACAGAATCTGGAATTGTATTGATCAATGCCTCTGCTGAGAATGGTCTGTAAAGACGAACTTTTACAACACCAACTTTTTCGCCTGCTGCTGTCAGGTAATCGATTGTCTCATCAATAGTATCACATACAGAACCCATTGCAATGATTACGCGGTCAGCGTCAGCTGCTCCGTAGTAATTGAACAATTTGTAATCTGTACCAATCTTAGCATTAACTTTATCCATGTAATCCTGAACAATTGCTGGCATAGCATTGTAGTATGGGTTACAAGCTTCTCTTGCCTGGAAGAAAATGTCAGGGTTCTGAGCTGAACCTCTCAGACATGGATGATTAGGATTGAGTGCATTTGCACGGAAAGCTTCAAGTGCTTCGTAATCCATCATATCTTTTAAGTCTTCGTAGTCCCAAGTCTCGATCTTCTGAATCTCGTGAGATGTTCTGAATCCATCAAAGAAGTTGATGAATGGAATCTTTCCAGTAAGTGATGCTAAATGAGCAACTGGTGTAAGGTCCATAACTTCCTGAACGCTTGATTCACAAAGCATAGCGCATCCAGCCTGACGACAGGCGTAAACATCAGAGTGATCTCCAAAAATTGAAAGTGCGTGGCTAGCTAAAGCACGAGCTGAAACCTGGAATACACCTGGTAATTGTTCACCTGCAACTTTATATAAGTTAGGAATCATTAAAAGTAAACCTTGAGATGCTGTAAATGTTGTTGTCATAGCACCTGCTGCTAATGAACCGTGTACTGCCCCTGCTGCTCCTGCCTCTGATTGCATCTCTGTAACTTGAACTGTCTGTCCAAAAATATTCTTTCTACCTTCGGTAGCCCACTCATCTACATGCTCAGGCATAACAGATGATGGTGTGATTGGGTAAATAGCTGCAACTTCGGTGTATGCATATGATACGTGAGCCGCTGCCTGGTTACCATCCATGGTCTTCATTTTTCTTGCCATTTCGTTGTTCCTCCTTAAATTTTACATTGCAAAGTTAATTATTTCACATGTAGTCTCATTATATCGCTTCATTTGACAAAAGTCTATAGAAGTTTCGGGATATTTTGTTCATTTTCGGATACAATGAGCATGCATTTAATGTGACTTTCCGGAGAAAATCCGCTCATTTTTCGACGGCTTTTTTACGCCCTCCGGTCTCTCCGGCCTCTCCTCCAGTTTTTTTCTGGATTTGATATATTGCATACGCTTGTGGTGCTTTCTATTGTGCACAAGAAAATAGCCACTGATAACGACTACAAGAAACGCCAGAACCTGGGACACCGGCCAGTGAATACCCGGAAGAAGCAGCTGATCTGTGCGCAGTCCCTCTATCCAGAAACGTCCCAGTCCGTATCCGAACAGATACATCAGCAACAGCTCTCCCTCGTACTTCTTATGCTTGCGGTAAACAACCAGTACGATTACAATCATCAGGCACCAGAGCGACTCATACAAGAATGTGGGATGAACCTGTATATATCTCACACCGTCAATCTTTACAATGTGTTCCCGCATCTTATCTGTAACATCACTGAGCCGAACTGCATCCATCGGAAGCTGCATCGCAAGTTTGGAATTCGTGTACTCGCCAAAGGCTTCTCTGTTGAAGAAATTCCCCCAGCGGCCGAGCATCTGACCGTTTACCAGACTGATTGTAATGGTATCAAAAACCCGCGGTGCATACAATCCTCTTCTTTGCGAAAAGACAATGACTGTGATAGCTGCCGCGATGACTCCGCCATAAATTGCAAGTCCACCCTGGCGCAGATTGAAAATGCTGAGCAGATTTCCTTTATACATACTCCATGAAAAAATTACATAATAAAGTCTTGCACCAATAATCCCGAAAATCACGCCTACAATCGCCAGATCAAAATAATTTTCCGGGTTCTGTCTCGTTCTTTTTGCTTCAAATGCTGCGATAAAGATTCCCAGCAGAATTGCAAGACCAATAATCATACCATAAAATGCTATTTCAAAGCCAAAAATGGAAATCCCCTTTCCTACATTGTGAAGATGGATTCCAAGATTGGGAAATATAATGTCTTTATGCATACCACACGCGCCCTCTTTTCTTTCTCTTAAACATTAAAACGGAATAAAATAATATCTCCGTCCTGAACAACGTAGTCTTTCCCTTCCAGTCTTACCAGCCCTTTTTCCTTTGCTGCCGCATGAGTTCCACATGCCATCAGATCATCATAGCTTACAATCTCGGCACGGATAAATCCACGTTCAAAGTCTGTATGAATCTTTCCGGCTGCCTGAGGAGCTTTTGTACCTCTGGTAATCGTCCATGCACGGCATTCATCTTCTCCCGCCGTCAGATAACTGATCAAGCCAAGAATATGGTAGCTTGCCTTGATCAGCTTCTCAAGTCCTGACTCTGTAAGGCCCAGATCCTCAAGGAACATCTTCTTCTCATCTTCGTCAAGTTCTGCGATTTCCTGCTCAATCTGAGCACATACGACAAACACTTCACATTCTTCATTTTTCGCATATTCTCGGACTGCTGCCACACCGGCATTGCCTGCACCATCGTCTGCCAAATCGTCCTCTGTTACATTCGCCGCAAAAATCACCGGCTTTCTTGTCAGCAGATTATAGCTCTCCAGCCATTCCAGCTCTTCCTCATCCTCTGTTGTAAAGCTCTTTGCAAGCTTACTTTCCTCCAAGTGTGCCTTCAGATGATTCAGAAGTTCTAATTCTTTTGCTGCCTTTTTATCATTGCGGCAAAGCTTTGCCGCCTTTGAAATCCGACGTTCCAGAATCTCGATGTCAGAAAAAATAAGTTCCAGATTGATGGTCTCTATATCTCGGATTGGATCGATGCTTCCATCCACATGAACGATATTGCTGTCCTCAAAACATCTGACTACGTGCACAATGGCATCTACCTCACGGATATTCGCCAGGAACTGGTTTCCCAGCCCTTCTCCTTTGGAAGCACCCTTTACAAGACCTGCAATATCGACAAATTCAATCGCAGCCGGCACAATTTTTTTGGTGTGGTACATCTCACCAAGCACATTCAGTCTCTCATCCGGTACCGTTACAACGCCTACATTTGGGTCAATCGTACAAAACGGATAGTTTGCTGATTCCGCTCCCGCTTTTGTCAGAGAATTGAACAGTGTGCTCTTTCCTACGTTTGGTAATCCTACAATTCCTAGTTTCATAACTCTTATTTCTCCTTTATCCTAAGATCCTGTCAGACCTTTTTTATATTCTGTACAGCATGTGATTATTTACCACGCTATTTTACAATATATCATAATTAAAGGGCGTTGCCAAGCAATCGCCCTTTAATTATATGATTGTTCAAAAACATCTTTTCTAATCTCTTGTTTCCATCAATACGACCAGACCGCCCTGAAAGTCAATCACAGCTTCCTCTCCTTGAATCTGGTTGCTGACGCACAAACTGTCATAAGGAGTCAGTCTGTGATGATAAAGGGGGTACTTTGCTCCCCGAATGCTCAGTCCGTCGATTTCACCGCCCAACGGGAATATAGAAAAATAGGGTCCAAAAGCCTTCTCCTTTTTTAATACCGTCCGACCATGTATCAGACGGATTCTGTTATGCTCATCGAGAATCTCAGCCTCTGCTCCGGCATCACGTGCCACCTTCAATGATTGTACATTCGCCCAGATATGATCGATTCTGGTTCCAGTTGCCCCAAGTATGGTAAGATTTTTTTTGCCGGATTCTATGGCCAGCCGGATGGCAATTTCTGTATCAGATGCATCCTTGACCGGATTAAACTCCCGAATGGGGATTTCCTTCCGGGTTTTATAGTACTCTAAGATTTCTGGTGCCAGACTGTCGAAATCTCCCACGATGTAATCCGGATCAATATGGTGCTGATAGAGGAATGCAAGTCCCCGGTCCACTCCAATGATATATCCACATTCTTCTCCCTGTAAGATAGAAAGCGACAACTTCTCGTTCAGAGAGCCGCCACTTACAATGACCGTCCTGTTACTCATATCGTCCAATAATCTCCATGAATTTTTTTGTGCTTCCGGCAACATCCTCATTAAAAACCGCAGATCCCGCTACAATAATATTGGCACCGGCATCCAGAACCTTTTCTACGTTATCGACTTTAATCCCGCCATCTACCTGAATATCAATTTTATACTGATGTTCACTGATTATGTTGCGTAGCTCACGTATCTTGCCCAACGATGATTCCATGAATTTTTGTCCTCCAAATCCAGGTTCCACACTCATAATTAAAACCATATCCACCATAGGAAGATATGCTTCCAAAGCAGATACCGGGGTATTCGGCTTGATGGAAATTCCCACTTTCACATGAAGATCACGAATCTTCTGCAGTGTGGCTTTTACGTCGCTGCACGCTTCCAGATGCACCGTAATATAATCTGCTCCGGCTTTCGCGAATTCTTCCACATAGCGGATAGGCTCTTCTATCATAAGATGTGCATCCAGTACCTGCTGTGTTGCCGGTCTGATTGACTGAAGAACTGGAATTCCAAATGAAATGCTTGGAACAAACATGCCATCCATAACATCAAAATGAAGGAATTTCGCTCCCTGTTCTTCTGTTCCTTTAATTTCTTCTCCAAGTTTTGTAAAATCTGCTGCTAAAATTGATGGTGCCAAAATGTATTCCATCTCCTAGTACCTCCTCTTGTTTTCTAATTCCCTGTACATTTCCAGATAATCCTTATAGCGGACTTCATGAATCTTTCCCGCCTCTACAGCCTGCTTCACCGCACATTGTGGCTCATGTGTATGTGTGCACTCCTGAAATCGGCACTGTCCCTCATAAGGCTGAAACTCTCTGAAATATTCTTTTAATTCCTCTTTTTCAAAATCATTGACATAAAGCGAACTAAAACCCGGTGTATCCATGATGTAAGAGCTCTCATCAATTGGAATCAGCTCCGTATGCCGCGTCGTATGCTTTCCTCTGGCAATCTTCTTGCTGATACTTCCAGTCTCCATCTTTGCTTCCGGCTGGAGGATATTTATGATGGATGACTTCCCCACTCCGGACGGTCCGGCAACGGTAGTTGTCTTTCCTTTCAGAACCTGCCCTATCTGGTCAATATTCTCTTCCTCTGCCGCACTGGTAAAGATAACCTGATATCCACATTTTTCATAAATTTCCTGAATCTTTCGGATACTTGGCTGGGTTGCAATATCCTTTTTGTTGAAACATAGAATCACCGGTATGTCTTTCCGTTCCATCATAACCAGAAAACGGTCCAGCAGATTAAAATGTGGTTCCGGTTCCGTCACTGCAAACACTACAAGTGCCTGATCCACATTGGCAACCGCCGGACGAATCAGTTCATTGCTTCTCGGAAGAATCCGGTTAATGTTACCAAGTTTTTCCACTTCATCCAGTATGTCTATCTCAACATCGTCCCCGACAAGCGGCTTGATCTTTTCTTTTCTGAAAATCCCCTTTGCCTTGCATTCATAAATACCGGATTCTGCTACATGAACGTAGTAGAACCCGGCAATTCCTTTCACAATCTTTCCCTGCATATACTTCTTCCTGTTCTTTTGAACTTACTCTGTAACAATCGGTGAATCCGTCGGTTCGGTATCTGTATTTCCCTCATCTACCGGTTTTTCTTCCTCTGCGCCAAGACTAATCACAAAGCCGACAGAACTGCCTTCTTCCACCTGACTTCCAGAACTTGCCGTCTGTGAAATTACATATCCAGCGGTAACACTGCTGCTATGCTCATAACTGACACTTCCTACAGAAAGTCCTGCATTTGATAATGCTGTACCGGCTTCTTCTTCTGTCATCCCGCTGAGACTTGGTACCGAAATCATAACTGTCTTTGGTCCCTTACTGATAACCACATCGACTGAAGTTCCCTGCTCCACCTTCTTACCCGATGACACACCCTGGGAGATCACGCTGCCCTCGGCTACAGAATCACTATACTCTGTGGAAACACTTCCCAGTGATAAACCAACATCAGATAATGCCGCACTGGCGTCTTCCCTGGACAGTCCCTGAAGGCTCGGCACCGATACTTTATCCGGTTTTTTTGCGCCAAGGCTTACCACCATATTTACCGTGGTTCCCTCATTCACCGATCTGCCTGATGGCGGATCGGTTGAAATCACTTTGCCCTCGTCCACTGAATCACTGTAATCTGCGCTGGAATTCACGGTAAGATTAAGCGCTACCAATGTCTTTTGCGCCACATCCTCCGTCTGTCCTGTCACATCAGGTACTGTTACCTGTGTAACGCTCTTTCCAGTGCTTACCACAATTTCAATCTGTGTATTCTTTGCCACCTTCGTTCCTGCTGCGGTCTTCTGTTCCATGACAACCCCTTTGTCATATTTGTCAGATGCTGCCGTAGATTTCTTGTAACCAAGACTTTTATCATTCAACGCCGTAATTGCGTCTTCCTCCTTCTTGCCCACAACATCTGGAACCTTCACCGTATCACTGGATGTTGTTGTATTAAATTTGGGAAGCGTCTTGAATATTCCAGTTGCTTTTCCTACCATGAACAACACAATGAACGCAATAATAACTGCCACAACGGCCATCAGAATCTTCATGATCTTTCTCATCTTTGGATTGACGTCTTCTTCCAGTTCTTCTTCCTCGTCTTCCTCGTCATCAAGCTCATCATCGTAGTCATCATAATCGTAATCGTCATAATCATCATCGTCTTCATCGTCATAATCATCATCGTCATAATCAGCCTGTCGCTGAATTCTGCTCATCTCTTCCGGTGTGACCATCACAGTCTCACTTCCAGAATTCGGTGATGTCAATGCGGCAAAAGACCCTTCCGGATCAACCAGAGAACGCTTCAGATTCAGAATCAGCTCCTGGGCAGTGGCATAACGCTTCTCAGGACTCTTCTGAGTACATTTTAAAATGATACACTCCAAACTGTATGGGATGTCCGGCACTTCTTCAGACGGTGGAGTAATCTCCTCCTGCAGCTGTTTAATAGCAATGGTCACCGTAGAATCCCCATCAAATGGAACATGACCTGTAATCATCTCATACATGGTGATACCGGCTGAATACAGATCACTCTTCTGATCCACTGCTCCGCCTCTCGCCTGCTCCGGTGAAGTGTAATGTACCGATCCCATCACATTGGAACTGATGGTATTTGAAGTGGTTGCAGCCCGCGCAATTCCAAAATCAGTAACCTTCACTTTTCCCTCTTTGGAAATAATAATATTCTGTGGCTTAATATCCCGGTGCACAATATGATGCTTGTGTGCGGCCTCGATACCTGTTACCATCTGTATTGCTATACTGATAGTCTCCTTGGCAGTTAACCGCCCTTTTTTCTCGATGTAATCCTTTAGAGTAATTCCCTCTACCAACTCCATTACCATGTAATGCAGACCACGGTCTTCCCCAACATCATACACATTCACAACATTCGGATGCATCAGTCCGGCGGCCGCCTGTGCTTCACTCTGGAATTTTGCAATAAACACCTCATCGGTACGGTAATCACTCTTAAGCACTTTGATTGCCACAAGGCGATTCAACTTGTGGTCGCGCCCCTTGTAGACATCTGCCATGCCTCCCGAGCCGATTCTCTCTAATATCTCATATCTCTTTCCAAGGAAAACTCCCTCTTTTAACATATACTCACCTCACCCAAACATGGTTCTATCATCACTACCCCTATATTATCTGTTCCACCATTCTCCTTTGCCGCTTCAATCAACATCTGTGTCGATTCCACGATGTCACGTCCGCCCTGAACCAGATGGAATATCTCCTCATCTTCCACCATGTTCGTGAGGCCATCAGTGCACATCAAAATAATATCATCCTTTTTCAGCCTGTGCTCGAAGAAATCAATCTCCACATTCTCCTTCGCTCCTATGGCTCTTGTGATGATATTCTTATCCGGATGGTGCTTTGCCTCTTCCGGCTTTATTCCGCCAAGTCTTACCATCTCCTCAACAAGAGAATGATCCTTGGTAAGCTGCGTAATTCCGCGATTAATCAGATATAATCTGCTATCTCCCACGTTCGCAAAATATATCATATGGTCAATCACAGTGGCTACCACAATAGTGGTACCCATGCCAGCCAGATGTTCATCTTCTGCCGCTTTTGCAATCAGTTCCCCGTTCGCTGTCTTGATTGCGGAGAGCATGCTTCTTTCTATGTCATCTTCCTGACTGTTCTTCAACTCCCGCTCCAGAACCTGAACCGTGAACTTTGATGCGAAATCTCCTGCCTTATGTCCACCCATGCCGTCTGCGACCACAAAAAGATTCGGGAAATATCCCAGCGGTTTGTCCGTGGTAAACACATAATCCTGATTTATTTTTCGTACTTTTCCAACATCTGTCATTGAAAATGTTTTCATCTAATTCTCCTTCATACTGCCTTCGGTTCCATACCTACGTCGTAATTGTCCACAGGCTCCATCGATATCCGAGCCCATTTCCCTCCTTATTGTAACATTTATTCCGCTTCTTTCAAGTTTATTTTTGAAATTCAGGGCACTTTTACGGCTCGGTTTCGCGAAACTGCGCTCCTTGATTGGATTGACGGGAATCAGATTCAGATGGCAGTTTCTCGGTTTCAGTATGTGAATCAGCTCCCGGGCATCCTCTTCTCTGTCATTGACTCCCTGAACAAGACTGTACTCGAAGGTAATTCTTCGGCCCGTCTTTTCAAAATAATAATCGCAGGCCGCAAGCACCTCCTCCAGTTGGTATTTATTTGCCACCGGCATCAGCTCCTGCCTTTTCTCCTGGGTGGAGCCGTGAAGGGAAAGGGCAAGGGTAATCTGCAGATTATGTTCCGCAAGCTCTTTCATGCGCGGAACAATTCCGCAGGTCGATACGGTTACGTTTCTCTGGCTGATATGCAGTCCATGCTCATCGGTAAGAATCTGGATAAAGGTCAGGAAATTTTCAAAATTATCCATCGGTTCCCCTGTCCCCATAATTACGATATTCGACACCCGCTCCCCGCTGATTTTCTGAATCTGGTAAATCTGTCCCAGCATCTCCGAGGGTGTCAAATTGCGTTCCAGACCATCCAGAGTGGATGCACAGAACCGACAGCCCATGCGGCAGCCGACCTGGGAGGAAATACAGACAGAATTCCCATGCTTGTAGCGCATCAGCACACTCTCTACCATATTGCCGTCACACAGTTCAAATAAGAACTTATTGGTCCCATCCAGCCGAGACTCCTGCCGTGCCGCCATCTTCACTTCCCGGATTTCATATAATTCTGCCAACTTCTCTCTCAGATTTTTTGGCAAATTCGTCATCTCTGAGAAATCATCTGCAAGCCGCACATGAAGCCACTCATAAATCTGCTTTGCCCGGAATTTTTTCTCACCGAGGGTCAGAAGTTCTTCCTGTAATTGTTCAAACGTATAAGAACGAATATCTTTTTTCATCTCTACCTCTTTTTTTGATGGAATTTTGCAATAAAGAATCCATCACATTTATGAATTCCCGGGAGCAGCTGAAGACAGCCCTGCTGCGAAACTGCCGACTTCAGCTCATCGCACAGATTCTCTGTAATGTCTGCCAGCTCGAACTCCGGATAATTTTCCAAAAACCAATGTACGTTTTCTATATTCTCCTGGGGGTTCACCGTGCAAGTACTGTATACCAATGTGCCGCCCGGTTTTACATACTCCCTGACAACCGTCAATATTCTTCTTTGAAGTGCCACCAGTTCCGCGCACATCTCCGGCGAAAATTTATATTTCAGATCTGTCTTCTTGCCGAGCACACCCAGACCGGAACATGGAATATCTGCAATAACCACATCCGCGCTCTGAACCGAATCCAGATCCAATATGGTGGCATCCTGCTGCTTTGCCGAAATATTGAGCTGACCGGAACGTGCAATATTCTCCTCAATCATTGACACTTTATACTCCGTCAGATCTCTGGCCTCCACATGACCTCCCGCCGTGAGCTTCTGTGCAAGATGAAGGGATTTCCCTCCGGGTGCCGCACAGACATCAATGATATCATCCTTTGGCCCCGGTGCTGTAATCTCACAGACCAGCATGGAACTAATGTCCTGAACATAAAAATCTCCTGTCTGAAAGCTGGCAAGCCCACCCAGATAGTCATAATGGCTGATGCACAGCGCATATTCCAGATAAGGATGGCGTTCTACTGTAACACCTTCCGCCTGCAGCGCAGCTGTCAGCTCTTCCACCGAAAGCTTCGTCTCATTGCACCGGATGACCGTAGGCTTTTCCGTCTGAAAATCATTCAGCATTTTCTCCGTCACCTCTGCGCCATACACAGGCAGCCATTGTTCGATGATCCATTCCGGCATAGAATAACGGACAGACAGATACTGCTTCAAATCTGATTCCTTAGCCGGGTAGACCACCTGGTCAAGGTTGCGGTCTATACTACGAAGTACCCCGTTAACGAATCCCCGGAGTCCCTGGAATCCTTTCTTTACTGCCAGCTTGACTGCCTCATTGCATACAGCAGAATTAGGAACACTGTCCATGTATTTCAACTGATAGACAGCGCTCCTAATGATTGTACGAATGACTGGTTTCATTTTCTTTACTTTTACTTTTGAAAACTGGTTGATGATATAGTCCAGTTCTATCTGATGTTCCAGCGTTCCTTCCACGACCCGTGTGATAAATGCACGTTCCTTCTTGTCAAGGTACTGGTACTTTTCCAAAACCTGACGAAGGGCGATGTGGCTGTACACATCGCCTCTCGTAATCTCCAGGAGTATCTCCAACACCAGTTCTCTCTCATTGACTGACTTAGTCATCTCTGCGTCCTCCCGTCAGAATCAGTAGTCTGAGCAACTGTAAAATAGATGCTGCCGCACTGGCTACATAGGTGAGCGCCGCTGCTCTGAGCACTGTTTTCGTTGCATCTACCTCGCCTTCGTAAAGCATCCCGGATTCTCCAAGAATATGGACTGCACGGCTGGATGCGTTAAATTCCACCGGCAGTGTAACCAGCTGGAACAACACCGAAGCTGAAAAAGCCCAGATTCCAATATTAATAAACAACAGGGAAGTGGACCCATTCATGAACAAACCAATCAGAATCAGTGGCCATGCCGCCATAGATCCCAAATTGGCAACCGGTACTAATGCACTTCTGAGCGTCAGAGGGACATACCCTCTTGCATGCTGAATCGCATGTCCGCACTCATGTGCCGCAACTCCGATTGCAGCCACCGATGCCGAATTGTAGGTTGCATCGGACAGGTTCACTACCTTCGTCCTTGGATCATAGTGATCCGTCAGACTTCCGGATACATGACGGACAATCACATCACTGAGTCCATTGTTCCTTAGTATCCGCTCCGCCGCCTCGCATCCGGTCATCCCGTTGTGACTGCGAACCTGACTGTATTTGTTAAATGTTGACTTGACTCTTGAAGAAGCCACCATACAGATGGCTGCACCAATCAGTACAAGAATATACGTTGAATCCCAATAAAACATATGATCTTACTCCTTCCCGAGCTGTGTTCCTTCCGAAATCTGATACCCCCGCAAAAAGGAACCTGCATCCATCCGTTTTTTGCCGGGAATCTGAACCTCAAGTATCTTTAAAAGTCCATCTCCAGTCTTAACGCTGAATCCATCCTTGTCCACATGGACAATGGTTCCATTTTCCGCTTCGATCTTCTCCGGAATCACGACTGCTCTCCAAATCTTCATTACCTTCTGGTTCCAATTAGTATATGCACTGGGCCAGGAATTCAGTCCCCGTACCAGTCTCTCTATTGTAACAGCACTTTGTGACCAATCGATGTTTCCTAAGTGCTTATCCAGCATTTTCGCATAAGGTGTGGGACTTTCGCCCTGTTTTTCAAACTGTGCAGTCCCTTCTTCCAACGCTTCGAGTGTCTCCACACAAAGCCTTGCCCCCATGTCCGCAAGCTTGTCGTGCAGGCTCTCTCCAGTCTCATCTTTCGCAATTGGAATCACACTTTTTAGAATCATATCACCGGTATCAAGCCCCTCATCCATCTGCATCGTAGTGACACCGGTCTCCTCTTCCCCGAGAAGTATGGACCATTGAATCGGTGCTGCGCCTCTGTACTTTGGCAGAAGTGATGCATGAACATTGATACATCCATAAGGAGTCATATCTAAAATCTCTTTCGGCAGAATCTGTCCAAAGGCCACCACGACCATCACATCCGCCTGATACTTTCTCAGTACCTCCACATTCTCCGCCTCACGGATCCTTTTCGGCTGAAAAACCGGAATGTCATGTGCAATAGCTACTTCTTTTACCGGCGTGAACTGCATTTCCTTTCCACGGCCTTTCGGCTTGTCCGGCTGTGTCACGACCAGACACACCTGGTGCCCGGCTTCTATCAGTGCTTCCAACGTTCCCACTGAAAAATCAGGGGTTCCCATAAAAATCACACGCATGTTATTCTTCTTCCTCCTCAAGGTCATCATAATCCACATCGTGAAGCTCGCCCTCCACTTTGTCTACATACAACTGACCATTCAAATGATCGATTTCGTGGCAGAATGCTCTTGCAAGCAATCCTTCTCCCTCGACAATCATCTCTTCCATATCTTCATTCAACGCCTTTACCTTCACATGGTTCGGGCGGGTCACCGTTCCGACCTTCCCTGGAACACTCAGACATCCTTCATCGCCCGTCTGCTCCCCGTCCATCTCAATAACTTCCGGATTAATCAGTACATGCGGATCATCACCGATATCCACTACCACGATTCTCTTGAGAATTCCCACCTGGGGTGCTGCAAGTCCAACGCCCATCGCCTCATACATGGTATCCAACATGTCGCAGATCAAGGTATGCATACGCGGAGTCATCTTTGTGACCTCCTTGCACTGTTTTTTTAAAATTTCATCACCAATTTCTCTGATTTCTCTAATTGCCATCTCTCTTCTCCTCATTTTTTATCTAGGGAATCTGTCATCCACTATATTGCATTTCTTCCTTCTGATTGTATCAATGAAGTCAGAATATATTCATAGGATTAAAATCAAACTGTATCCGCAGCTTATTAAACCCGGAATTAATCTCTATGTATTGTTCTAATTTATTTTTTATCGTTACCAGTGTATCATAATCTGCGTCTTTTAGATAGAGAACCTTGCGGTAGACATCGTTCATTTTTCCCACAAACGGTGTGGCCGGGCCAATCACCTGCAGAGACTCCGAGCATTTCACTCGGAGCGCATACTCTTTCAGATACCCCGCCGCCATCTCGAGCAGCTTCTCATCCTCACAGAACAGAAGAATCGCCAGCAGATTTTCCACCGGCGGATACCCCATCAGATTACGGTAGGCAATCTCCTCTTCGTAAAAACCATGATAGTCCTGATTCGCTGCTGCCACAATGCTGTAATGCTCCGGACTATAGGTCTGTATCACGGCTTCTCCTTTTTTGCTTCCACGTCCTGCCCTGCCTACAGCCTGCGTCAGCAGCTGAAAGGTACGCTCTCCGGCTCGGTAGTCATCTGCATACAGTGACATATCTGCCGCCAGGGCACCCACCAGGGTCACATTTGGGAAATCGTGTCCTTTCACAATCATCTGGGTTCCAATCAGAACGTCCGCCTCTTCATTGGCAAATGCAGCCAGAATCTTCTCATGTCCACCCTTCGCTCTGGTGGTATCCAGATCCATCCGGAGCACTCTTGCCTGAGGGAACTCTTTTTGGACCAGTTCCTCAATCTGCTGGGTACCTGCACGGAATTCACCGATGTGAACGGAACCACACTCGGGACACTGGGTGACCTTCGGCTCCTCATAGCCACAATAGTGACAGACCATCTTACCATTTCTATGGGAAGCAAGAGACACGTCGCAGTGCGGGCATTTTGGCACATAACCGCAGGCACGGCAGGAAATGAATCCAGCGTAGCCTCTTCGGTTGATAAACAACATGATCTGCTCCTTCTTCTCCAGTCGTTCCTGCATCAGTTCATGGAGCTGATTGCTGATAATGGAACGGTTCCCATTTTTTAATTCCTCCCGCAGATCTACGGTGTAGACCTCTGCCATCTGCTGACTCGCCGCACGGTCCGGCAACACCAGCAGCTGATACCTTCCTTTTTTTGCCTCATACATTGCTTCCAGTGATGGGGTTGCCGATCCCAGCACCACACTGGCCCGTTCCATTCTCGCCCTCTGTCTTGCGACCTCTCTTGCATGATAGCGTGGAACCTGTTCACTTTTATAGGTATTCTCATGCTCCTCGTCAATAACAATCAGTCCCAGGCTGGGAAAGGGAGTAAACAGAGCAGATCTGGGGCCAATCATCACATCGATGTCCCCATCCCTGGCCCGCATCATCTGATCATAGCGTTCCCCCGCTGACAGACGGGAATTCATAATGGACACCCGGTCTCCAAACCTGCGGTAAAACCGCATGACCGTCTGATAGGTCAATGCAATCTCCGGAATGAGTACGATAGCCTGCCTGCCACTTCTCACCACACGGTCGATCATCTCGATGTAGACCTCTGTCTTTCCGCTCCCGGTCACTCCGTGAACCAGATACGTCTTATAATCCGCTGCCTGATAATCTGTTTCAAAGGTATGAATGGCATGCAGCTGATCCTCTGTGTACGTAAAACTGACCGATTCCTGCTTCTGACTTCTCACCGGATTCCGATAGACCTGCTCTGACTCCAGGACAAGCACTCCCTGTTCCTGCAATGCGCGGATGACAGGCAGCGTGATATTCAGTTTCTTGGTGACCAGCTCGTAATCTAATACCTTATCATCCAAAAGTGCTGCCAAAAGTCTGGCTCTTGCACGCTGGTTCTTCTCCAGATAGAAGTCAAGCTTTGCCTTTCCTGCTTCTTCCGTCAGAAGAAGCCGCAGCCTGCGCTTTACCTTTGCATTTTCCTGCCGTTTAATAGGAAGAACCGTTTTCAGCGCCTGAATCATGGTCCCGCCGTAATATTCTTTCATCCAGGCTGCCAGCGCAACCAGCTTCGCCTCAATGGCGACACTTTTGTCTGCAATCCGGAGGATTTCTTTTACTTTTGACGGATCGTAGTCACACTTATCCGTCATTCCCACCAGATATCCCTTCGTCTCGCGATTGCCTCTTCCAAATGGAATGACCACCTCACAGCCTATCTCAATCTGCTCCTCCAGGGATGCAGGTATGTGATACTGGAAAATTTTATCAAGTTTTTCATGAGTAATATCTACGATGATATTTGCGTACATTTCCATCTCTCCACCAGAGACATTCTTTTTTGTCCCATTTATTTTTATCTGCTGCCAAGCTCTTCCAGTACTTCTGCAATCAGTTCACGCTCATCCATATGATGCTTGACGCCCTTGATTTCCTGGTAATCTTCATGTCCCTTTCCTGCAAGGATAATCACATCTCCAGTCTGACCATGCTCGATTGCATAACGGATTGCTTCTTTTCGGTCACAGATCTCCACATAGTCTCCATCGGTCTTACCGATTCCGATCTTGATGTCATCGATAATCGCCTGTGGTTCTTCATTTCTCGGATTGTCCGAGGTGATGATTGTAAGATCAGCAAGACGTCCTGAAACCTCTCCCATCTCATATCTTCTGTCTTTTGAACGGTTCCCGCCACATCCAAAGAGGCAGACGAGCCGCTTCGGGTTATATTCTTTCAAAGTAGTCAGAAGACTCTCAAGGCTCATGGCATTATGCGCATAATCAATCATCAGTGTAAATTCATCCGACACCTTGATCATCTCGATCCGCCCCTTTACCTTTGCCACTTTTAACGCCTTTTTAATCGTCTCCACTGGCACATCGAAGTGTCGGCACACCGCAATTGCTGTCAGAGAGTTGTAGACGCTAAAGGTTCCCGGGACATCAATCTCCACGTCAAAATCCATCAGCCCGGACACGTGATATGCAACACCCAGATAGCCCGGCTTTGATACCAGATGTGTCTCTGTGGCACGGATGTCTGCCTTCTCTGAAAATCCAAAGGTCTCGATTCTACAGGTCGATTCTGCAAAGACATCTTCAAAATAAGTATCATCTACATTGGCGATTCCCAGCTTGCACTGCTTGAACAGCATTCCTTTGCAGCGCTTATAATCTTCGAAATCCGCATGCTCATTCGGCCCGATATGGTCTCTTCCAAGGTTTGTGAAAATGCCGATTTCAAATGGAATTCCCGCTGTTCGGTGGAGCATCAGTCCCTGGGAGGAAACTTCCATGACTACACTGTCACAGCCCGCCTCCACCATCTCTGCAAAATACTTTTGAATGGTAAAGGACTCCGGTGTGGTGTTCGCTGCCGGAATCTTCTTCTCGCCTATAATTGCTTCTATGGTTCCAATCAGCCCCACCTTATGCCCCACATCCTCTAAAATGGACTTGATCATGTAGGTTGTCGTGGTCTTCCCTTTTGTTCCTGTAATTCCGATTACTTTCAGTTTCTCGGCCGGATATCCAAAATAAGCTGCCGATGTAAGGGCAAGTGCATATCGTGTATCTGCAACCTTAATGACTGTCACGTTCTCCTGAACTTTTACATCCCGCTCAACAATCAGGACCGCTGCCCCTTTTGCTGCCACATCCTCTGCGAATTCATGTCCATCTACCACTGCACCGCTGATGCAGACAAAGACAGATCCCCTTTCCACTTTTCTGGAATCATTGATCAGGGTTGTGACTTCTGTCTGGTCACTTCCCTGGATTACTTCATATTCTAAACGTTCTAACAACTGATTTAGCTTCATTATACCTGTTCCTCCTGTCTGATTTTTCACTGTTACTAGGATACCACAATCCTGTACGACTTGCAAAATGATACATCTTAAGATTTCTTAAAATTTTGTGAAAGTCTTTACTTTCCAATTTAAAAGTGCTATATTCCACCTACAGAAATGACCACTTATCTGGTAATCAGAATCCATATACTAATATTAAAGGAGTATTATGAAGAATTTTATTTTATTTTTTTTGAAACCTCTTTCGTTTCTTCCAGCACTGATTATGATGTACGCAATCTACAGCTTTTCTGCCCAGACCGGGGATACCTCCGGGAACCTCAGCTACGAAATCAGTCACCAGTTGGTTTCCATCGGTAATCAGGTATTAGACCGGGGATACGAGGATTGGGAAATAGAAGAAGTTGCAGGGAACATTGAATACTATGTCAGAAAAGCCGCCCACATGACGGAATATTTTCTGCTTGCTATCGCAGTATCTTTTCCCCTTTATGTCTACGGAATACGAGGTGTCTGGCTGGTGCTCCTTGCCGGATTCATCTGTGTGGGATTTGCCTGTGGCGATGAATATCACCAGTCTTTCGTTGAGGGAAGAGGTCCTTCGGTGCGTGATGTCTGTATTGACAGTGTCGGTGTATTCTTTGGTATCACAGTGGTACGGATTGTCTGCTGGACGCTTCTTGCTCCTGCCCGGATGCTTGCCCGCCACAATGAACGGATTCAGAAGCGCAATCTGCGCGAAGAGCGCATCCGCCAGAGAAGACTGGCAACCCCGGAAGGAACTTCCGGGAGACGAAGCAGATCTTCACGGAAGCATTCAACTTTGGAATCGGAAGGAAAGCGGCATATTTATTAATTTGAGGATTGGGGTTTTCTGATTGCAGGGATGCCAATCCTCCTCGCTTTGCTGGCTGTGCATTGGAGGACAGAAGGAATAAAAATCAGTTTGTCAGGCGATTTTCTTTCCAATGGGGAATTTTCTGATTATATACACGGTCAGGAACGAAAGTATAAGTATGACAATCGTCAAAGTGGGAATTGATAGCCAGGGATTTGGTCTTGTACCTGCCATATATTTTTTGTATAAGTCCAGATAGATGATGTGAATCAGGTAGACACCAAGGGAGCAGCTGCACCAGGTGTCTATCATTTTTTTTCTTTTTTCCCTACTTGTATGTCTCCATTTTTCAGCAGGATCATTCCACCAAAAAAAGCTGCACCAGAAAGCAATGTAACTGGATTGCCGTATTCCAGGAACCGCTCGTAGTGATCCCCTGTTTGGTGGGTCATGAAAGCGGTTGTTATGACATTTATTATGCAGCACACTCCGAAAAAGAGAAAATAAATGCGGGCTGGAATTTTGAGTCTTGGAGCGTATTTTCGGATATAATAGCCAAGAAAAAAACAGACTGCATAGACCCGGTCACCGATGATTGGAATATCGTAGTACAGTTCCAGTTCGGAAAAGGATGCACAATAGACAAAAGCTGAAAGCAGAAAGCAGAGTGCCATAAAATATTGTTCCTGCTTTTCTGTCATGGCATGGACCATCACCTGAAAGAACGGAAGCATAATATAGATAGGGAGCATGGCATACAGATACCATAAGTGTGCTTCCACTGGTTCAAAGGGAAGCCTGCTCATATCAAAATAGTCTCCCATGTAAAAATGTTCAAACAAATAGTAAACAACGCTCCAGAAGATTAAGATAATGAGAAATCTCCAGACTCTCTTCAGTCCTCTCTCCACACCTTCATTGCGTTCTAACATCAGAGCTCCGCTGATCATAAAAAAGCAGGGGACACTGATTCTTGCAACGGTATCACAAAAGAGTGAAAACAGATAGCCTGCTCCTGTCACCTGCCCGTATCCCCGGCAAAAATAGTTCGAGACGTGGATTAGCACCACGAAAATAAACGAGATCGTTCTTATGATTTCCAGATTATAGTTCTTTTTTGTCTTTCCCATGTTTTTTCTCCATCAGTGTTGCCCGCATGACGGCATCCGCTCCATATCTTTTCCGGATTGCATCCAGGGCTTCATTTACTTTTTTATGTTTTTCGTCTTCCTGTTCTTCACAGTCCGTATTAAAATTTCCACTGTTTTTCACATGTACTGCGCTCTTTTCCTCCGGCTCGCTCTGGATCAAATCAAAAAGGCTCATCTGAACCGGTGTCATGGCGTCCACCAGCTTCGAGGTGCGGATGCCAAGAAGTCTCACAGGTTCGCCTGTCCACAATTCCTCGAACAAACCACAAGCCGCCTGATACACAGCCACATCTGCATCTGCGGGACGTGTCAGCTGCTTTTGGTGGGATGAGGTCTGAAAATCATAATACTTGATTTCCACACTGACCATATTTGCCTTTTGTCCAGCCTTGCGAAGTCTCCCGCCCACGCTTTCCGCCAGACGCAAGAGGACTTCCTGCACTTCTTCAAAGGTAGTCAGGTCATCGGACAGCGTGGTGGAATTGCCGATTCCTTTCGCCTCCGCCCGCTTGGTCTGCACCATATTGTGGTCAATCCCATTGGCGAATTCCCACAGCATCCTGCCGTGGCTTTTCAGATGCAATTCTATCAGCTTCGGGTCTGCCTTTGCAAGATCACCGATTGTCTTTATCTCTAATTTTTTCAGCGTCTCCACGCTGGCGTGTCCTGCCATGAACAGCTCTTCCATGGGAAGTGGCCACATTTTCTCCGGAATTTCTTCCGGAAAGAGCGTGTGCACCTTATCCGGTTTTTCAAAATCCGATGCCATCTTTGCCAGAACTTTCGCCGTGGAAATACCAATGTTCACCGTGAAGCCAAACTTTTCCCGGACTCCGTCCTTAATGATGGCTGCCCCTTCTACCGGGCTGGCAAACCGATGAGCAATTCCGGTATAGTCCATATAACACTCATCCACACTGACCTGTTCAATATCCGGGGTAAAGCTCTTCAGATAATTCATAAGAAGTCTGCTTTTCTCATGGTACAGCTTGTGATTGGGCGGTACACTTAAAAGATTCGGACACTTAGAGAAGGCATTCGAAACAGGTTCCCCCGTGCGAATGCCGTACTTCCTGGCCGGGATAGACTTCGCCAGAACCACCCCGTGACGGGACTGCTGGTCCCCGCCGATGATGGCGGGAACCGTCCTGATATCTATCTTGGCACCACTTTTTAATTGTTCTGCTGCGCTCCAGCTCAGATAGGCGGAGTTCACATCTATATGAAATACGATGGACTTCATCACGTCATCCTCTCTCATCTGCTTATCATGCACCTGATTGATTCACAAGCTGTCCCTTCACATGAGCTTCCAGTATCCCTTCTGCCTCATCAATAAGAATCACATCTTGACTTCCCACCTGGCCTGACAGAATCAGCTTCGCTGCCAGAGTCTCCACGTGCTTTTGCAGATAACGCTTCAGCGGACGCGCTCCATACATCGGATCATAACCGCCCTCCACGACCACATGCTTTGCTGCTTCTGTAAGTTCAATAGAAATCTCTTTTTCTGCCAGCCGCTTGTTGATGTCTGCTGCCAGTAAATCAATGATGGCATAAATATCCGTTTTCGTCAATGGTTTAAACATAATGATTTCATCCAGACGATTCAGGAATTCCGGCCGGAAATGTGCACGAAGCTCGTTCATGACCAGGGATACATTTTCTGCGTCAATGGTTCCGTCTTCTTTGATTCCATCCAGCAGATAACCCGCTCCGATGTTCGAGGTCATAATCAGTATTGTATTCTTAAAGTCCACGGTCCTTCCCTGGGAATCTGTAATCCGGCCATCGTCAAGCACCTGAAGCAGTACGTTAAATACATCCGGATGTGCTTTCTCAATCTCGTCAAACAGAACAACGGAATATGGTTTTCTGCGAACCGCTTCCGTCAGCTGACCACCTTCATCGTACCCAACGTATCCCGGAGGCGCTCCAATCAGTCTGGATACGGAATACTTCTCCATATATTCACTCATATCGATACGCACCATATTCGTCTCATCGTCAAACAAACTCTCCGCCAGCGCTTTGGCAAGCTCTGTCTTACCGACACCGGTTGGTCCCAGAAACAGGAAAGAACCGATTGGCTTTGACGGGTCCTTGATGCCAGCCTTGGAACGGATGATAGCTTCGGTCACAAGCTCCACGCCTTCTTCCTGACCAATGACACGCTTGTGAAGCTCTTCTGCCAGATGCAGCGTCTTGCTCCGCTCGCTCTCATTAAGCTTGGCAACCGGAATCCCGCTCCAGCGCGAAATAATCCGGGCAATCTCTTCGTCTGTGACGCTCTCGTGTACTAGCGATAAATCCTCTTCCTTCACCTTTTCCTCTTCCATCTCCAATTGCTTTTCCAGAGATGGCAGCCTGCCGTACTGCAGCTCCGCCGCCCTGTTCAAATCATAGGCATGCTGCGCCTTCTCAATCTCGCGGTGAACCTGCTCAATTTCTTCACGAATCTTCTGTACCTTTGTCACAGAGTTCTTTTCATTATCCCACTGTGCTTCCTTGCCGGAAAATTCTTCCTTCAATTCAGCCAGCTCCTGTTGCAAATGTCCCAGACGCTCTTTGCTCAGTCTGTCATCCTCTTTCTTCAATGCTGTCTCTTCGATCTGAAGCTGCATGATCCGGCGGTTCAGTTCATCCAGCTCTGCAGGCATGGAATCCAGCTCTGTCTTAATCAGGGCACAGGCCTCATCCACAAGGTCGATTGCCTTGTCGGGCAGGAACCGGTCAGAAATGTAACGGTTAGACAACGTAGCTGCCGCCACCAGCGCACTGTCGGTAATCTTCACACCATGATAAACCTCGTAGCGGTCCTTCAGACCACGGAGGATGGAAATGGTATCTTCCACGGTCGGCTCGTCTACCATAACCGGCTGAAACCGTCTCTCCAGTGCCGCATCCTTTTCAATATACTGCCTGTATTCATCCAATGTGGTAGCACCGATGCAATGTAGTTCGCCACGTGCAAGCATTGGCTTGAGCATATTCCCCGCATCCATCGCACCGTCTGTCTTGCCCGCCCCTACGATAGTATGAAGCTCATCGATAAACAGAATAATCTTGCCTTCGCTGTTCTTTACTTCCTCCAGCACGGCCTTCAGACGCTCCTCAAATTCACCGCGGTACTTTGCACCTGCCACCAAAGCTCCCATATCCAGTGAAAAAATGGTCTTATCCTTCAAGCCTTCCGGCACATCGCCTTTCACGATTCTCTGTGCAAGACCTTCTACAACCGCGGTCTTACCAACACCCGGCTCACCGATCAG
>JAQVCP010000139.1 GCA_028689735.1 Hespellia sp.
ATCAATATGAGTCACAGTGCCTAGACTTGCTTGAACAAAACAATACGGATATGGCGAGTTAAACTTACAACTCAATAGGGGAAAATTGGTTACATTTAATTTGTACTTTTTCTTGACATAGGACCAACTGTAATTTTTGCTATGTCCGCCTTTTTAGAACAAAACGGATTGCTTTCGCTGCCCTATCTGTTGGGAGTTCTTTTGTTTGTATTTGATTTGTTCGGACCGCTGAAAGCATTATATGGTGAAGCATCCCGCCTTACTGTAATGAATGCTGCGTTGGATCGCATTGAAGGTGTCTTTGAAGAAGCTGAATTGCCCGATGACGGTAAGAAAGACTTTTCAAAGAAAATGCCGGGACAGCCGGAAGTACGCTTTGATCATGTGACATTTGCTTACCAAAACGAAGAGGTTCTTCATGACATCTGCTTTGATATGAAGAAAAATTCTATGACGGCTCTTGTTGGCCCATCGGGCGGCGGTAAATCAACGATTGCCAATCTGCTTGCTCGTTTATGGGATGTGAAGTCTGGAAAAATTACAATCCATGGAACTGACATTCGGGAGGTTCCGTTAGCAGAGCTTATGGAACAAATCAGTATGGTATTTCAGCGAGTTTACTTGTTTCAAGACACCATTTACAACAACATTAGCATGGGGAAACCTGATGCAACAGAAAATGCAGTGTATGATGCAGCAAAAAAAGCGCGCTGCTATGATTTCATCATGGCATTGCCGGATGGATTTCAGACCATGGTTGGAGAAGGTGGTGCCACTCTATCGGGTGGAGAAAAGCAGAGAATTTCCATTGCTCGCTGTATTCTAAAGGATGCTCCTATTGTAATTTTGGATGAGGCAACGGCAAGTGTCGATACAGACAACGAAAGTTATATTCAAGAAGCCATTTCAGAACTGGTGAAAGGAAAAACACTGCTTGTTATCGCACATCGCCTGAATACCATTCAAGCGGCAGATAAGATATTGGTTGTTTCAGATGGTAAAATTGTCCAGAGTGGTACACATGAAGAATTGGTTTCCGAAGCGGGTATCTATCAAGATTTTGTGAATATCCGTAAACAAGCATCTGGCTGGAGCCTGGCATAAGCAGATATCAAAGCCCGGTGTTTGTCTTGCTGTCCTTTCGAAGCAGCTCAGAGTGCAAATAGCGTTCTACGGGCAGCTTGTAAATGCGGATGAGTTGCATCACAACCCGTACACTCTTGGGATTGTGACACACAGTTCAATATTCGCAAGATAGCACGGGTCAATGCAGGCCTTTTCAGCCAGTTCCCGCTGGGACATTTTTACGGCTTCTTGGCCTGCTGCACAGCACCCGATTACATTTTACAATTCAAATCAAAATTCGTTCCGTAAAACGCATGATAACAACTTGTGAGCCAACGGGAGCATATTTGAACTATTGGGAGTGGAAGAAAATTTTTGAGATTGCTATACTTAAAATCGAAAAGGGATACAAAAATTTACCGTATCCCTTTTCTTAAAAGAACGGGTTAGCATGTTCTAACCAAGAAACGGAGGAACAATTTATGAATCAACAATCTTCAAAATTGCAAGCAAAAGATTTGATCACAGTAGGTATCTTTACTGCAATCTACTTTGTAGTCTTTTTGGCTTGCGCTATGTTAGGATTCATCCCAGTTTTTCTACTGGCTATGACATTCTACGGCCCGATCATCACCGGGATTCCTTTCATGCTCTATCTAACCAAAATCAAAAAGTTTGGCATGGTAACAATTACGGCAGTTATCTGTGGTATTCTGATGTTTGTATTTGGCATGGGGTATTTTACGATGTTTACCGCAGTGATCTTTGGCCTTGCGGCTGATTTCATTTTGAAAGCTGGGAACTATACCAGTAAGAAGAATACAACATTAGCCTACGCTGTTTACAGCATTTGGTTTATTGGCAATTACATACCGCTTTATCTGACACGGGAATCTTACTTTGCGGATTTAGTGTCTGGCTATGGACAGGAATACGTTGATACGCTTCGCACCTATACCCCTGGCTGGATGTTTCTTGTTTTACTGGCGGCCTGCTTCATCGGCGGATTGATCGGAGCTGCATTGGGAAAAGCTGTTTTGAAAAAGCATTTTGTCCGGGCAGGTATTGTTTAAGTGTTTGCTGGTCTGATTTCAGGCAGCGAAAACGCAGTACGCTTCACACTTGACCCACGTACAAAGCTGGCCCTTGTAGCCACCGTATGTACGATTATGATAAGCGGCAGGGTTGGTGGAATCATGACCGTCATCCATCCTATGCTGGCGCTGGTTCCATTTGCCCTGCTGCTTTTGTTTGGCCGTGTGAAAGCTGCCGTTTCTTATCTTTTAGCTTATGCCGCCGCATATAGCATGATTTCTTTCATTATGCCTGTAACAAGTGGAATGATAAGTATTTTGATTGGAGCAACCGCCGGTATTATTTACAGGATGATGCCGAGCCTGATTACTGGATATTTTGTTGTAAGCACAACAAAGGTTAGCGAATTTAACGCAGCTATGGAACGTATGCACATTTCCAGTAAAATTACGATCCCTATGGCTGTGATGTTCCGCTTTTTCCCAACCATTAAGGAGGAAAGCGCAGCAATCAAGGACGCTATGTATATGAGAGGAATCAATTCTTTACGCAGTCCTATGGAAATGTTGGAATATCGTATGGTTCCCCTGTTAATGTCGGTTGTAAAAATTGGGGAAGAATTATCCATTTCTGCGCTGACGAGAGGATTAAGCGGAGATACAAAACGTACAAATATTTGTAAGATTGGTTTTCATCTTCCTGATCTGCTGTGTTTTCTCTTATGTATTGTCTGCTGGATATGCTTTGTGCTTCATGTGGGAGGTATGATATGATTCAGCTGGAAAACGTGACATTTACTTATAAAGGCAGCGAAGAAAAAGGAAACCTGAAAAATATCAATCTTTCCATTCGACAGGGAGAAGTCCTGTTGCTATGTGGAGAATCCGGCTGTGGAAAGACTACACTAACACGATTGATAAACGGGTTGATTCCGTGGTATT
This sequence comes from Hespellia sp., assembly GCA_028689735.1. Lineage (GTDB taxonomy): Bacteria > Bacillota > Clostridia > Lachnospirales > Lachnospiraceae > Hespellia. The sequence continues at coordinate 3,042 of JAQVCP010000139.1, forward strand.
ATGAGGGAGAATTAAATGGAATCGTCAAGGTGCATGGCAAAGAGATCAAGGGGCAGCCACTCCATATTTTGAGCCGCAAAATTGGTTCTGTCTTTCAGAATCCCCGCAGCCAGTTTTTCAATGTTGATACGACCAGTGAGATTGCTTTTAGCTGTGAAAACCAGGGACTTCCAGAAAGTGAAATCCGTGAGCGAATCAATCAGACGGTTTCTCTGTTTCAGATTGAAAATCTGGTAGACCGGAATATCTTTCACTTATCCGGAGGTGAAAAGCAAAAAATCGCCTGTGCGTCTGTATCTGCCGGGGAGCCAGAAATTTTTATTTTGGACGAACCATCTTCTAATTTGGATGTAGCAGCGATTGAGGACTTAAAGCATATCATTTCATGCTGGAAATCTGCCGGAAAAACCGTCATTATTGCAGAACACCGGCTCTATTATCTTATGGGATTGGCTGACCGTATGATTTATATGCAAAATGGCGAGATACGCCGGGAATGGACAACGGTTGATTTTTTAAGACTGTCACAAAGGGAAGTAGAAAATTTGGGACTGCGGCCCGCCAGTCTAAAGTAGCTTTATGAATTACACATGGAATGTGTCTCCGGCTTCGGTTTCTATCATCTGAAACAGATTGATTTTGCCTATAAAGGGGAACGACAGTCGTTACATATTCCCGTGGTGAATGTAGAAAAAGGGACTGCCATTGCTGTCATTGGAAAAAATGGCGCTGGAAAGAGTACCTTTCTTCGCTGCCTGTGCGGGTTAGAAAAAAGATGTTTCGGGGAAGTACAGGACGATGGCAAATCGTATCCTTTGCGTAAATGGGCGAAAAACTGTTATCTTGTTATGCAGGACGTCAACCATCAGCTATTTACAGAGAGTGTATTTGATGAAATTGTTTTGGGAGCCGATAGCACAGACACAAATAAGGTAGAACAGGTTATGGAAAGTCTTGATCTTACGCAATTTCGTGAAAGACATCCCATGTCATTGTCCGGCGGACAAAAGCAGCGGGTAGCCATAGCCAGTGCGATTTTTTCTGATAAGAAAATACTTCTGTTTGATGAGCCTACAAGTGGTTTAGACTTCCGGCATATGGAACAAGTAGCGGAACTGATGCAGCAGTTGAAACAGCAAGGAAAAACATTATTGATTGTAACCCATGACCCGGAATTTATTCTAAGGACTTGTGACAGCATGATCCATATAGACGGAGGAACCATATTAGAGCAATATATCCTTGAATCTACGGAGATCGGGAAACTGTTGGATTTTTTCCATTTACATGAGTGACAGAAACCAGTACATCGTTTCCTAAATAACTACCACATTAAGCTTGTCTAGATTTCTGTGCAGTTATTTAGTTAGATCAGAAAGCAAGGTGATGGAATGAGTGAAACCAAAAAAAGGCCGTATTACAAATCAGATATTTGCGAAGTAAGCCGTATGGAAAATGAAAGCGGAGATGGAATTTCTACGGCCTTTCGGGTGTTTCCTGGTATTTATTTGCTTCATTCCGACTTTCATATGCAGGAGTGCCCTACGGTTAAAAATGACGACACGGATATTCTTTGGTTGGATTTTTGCAGAGAAGGTCGTGTGGAATGGGAAATCTCCAAAGATAAATATGTTTATCTGGAATCAGGAAACTATGTAATTGATGTCCGGGCGGGGCGGAAATTCACCCTCCACTTTCCAATGGGCCATTACCACGGAATCAGTCTGCGGCTTCACATGAAAGAAGCAAACCAGGCATTGGCAGAGTTTGTAAAGGGAGTAACGATTGATGTTTATGCCATAAGGGATAAATTCATTTCAGAGGGACAGCCTTTTATCACAAAGGGAAATGAAATTATCCATCATATATTTGAGGAAATTGAACAAGT
>JAQVCP010000005.1 GCA_028689735.1 Hespellia sp.
GGCCTCCAGACAGATGTCAATCCTGCTAAGCAGCGGCTGACTGATTTTTCCCAGATAATTTTCGATCTGAGACGCCGTACAAGTACACTTTTCATAATCCGGATAATATCCGCAGGGACAGGGATTCCAAAGTATATAGTAGTTGATACAAAATAACGATGAACCCTCTTTTTGAACCCTCTTATTTATTATAGGAAGAAAGTCATTTTTTCATCAAACAATTATCTGTATGTGATATGCCCTTTACATATGTTCATATCCTGACAACAACTTTTTTGTTATTATGCTTCAGACCGCAAATAAACGCATATTAGCTGCAGTCAAATTTTCAAATATTTATACAAAGGAGAAATTAGTAATGAAAGGTGAAATTATTGACATTGTAAAATCAGAGATGTTGAACTATCTCAACGCTCAACAAATGGACAGACTAGACAAAGTACTAGAACACGTTCTATGGGACGTGGAAGTATCAAAAGAAAGCAAGGCTCCTCTTTTATCAATTTATTCAAACAAGGAACTTTTGTCCATCTTCTTAGCATCTAAGCAACTGGAAGGATGCAGCCCCAAAACCATCAAGTATTACAGAGGAACAATTAGTAAAATGTTCTCTTGCATCAACAAATCAGCTGTCGCTATTACAACGGAAGATATACGAAAATATCTATCTGACTATCAAAAAATCAATGATTGCAGCAAATCCAACTTAGATAACATCCGCCGTATTCTCTCCAGCTTCTTTATGTGGCTGGAAAATGAAAATTATATCCTTAAAAGCCCTGTTCGTCGGATACATAAAATTCGCACCACAAAACCCGTCAAAGAAACAATCGCAGATGAATCTATGGAGATTATGCGTGATAATGTTTCACACCCTAGGGATTTAGCTATTATTGATATGCTGGCATCTACAGGAATAAGAGTTGGAGAACTTTGTAAACTCAATCGAAATGATATTGATTTTGAAAATCAGGAATGCATAGTATTAGGAAAAGGCGATAAAGAACGTGTTGTTTATTTCGATGCTCGTGCTAAGGTCCATCTGCGAAATTATCTCGACAGTAGAGATGATGATAATCCGGCACTTTTTGTTTCTTTGCTCAAACCGCACAAACGATTAGAAATTTCCGGGGTAGAATCTCGACTTCGTATATTAGGAAGGGAATTAAATATTAACAAGATACACCCTCATAAGTTCCGTAGAACTCTGGCCACGAAAGCTATTGATAAGGGTATGCCTGTTGAACAGCTTCAGACTTTACTCGGACATTCCCAGATCAACACAACAATGGAATATGCTATTGTCAATCAGACGAACGTCAAAACCTCACATAAAAAATACATTGCATAAAAAAGCAGGGGTACGCTATGTACCCCTACGCTATTACCATCTCTTAGATAAATTGGAATTTGTCTATCGGCTCCAAGCCATAACCAACTCTTTTTCGTTGGTATTATCATCCGTGTTTTCTGATTGAACTACAAATTGTTCTCTCTGATAAAATTGAATTGCACGGATATTCTTATTATAAACGCTCAAATACATATTGGATTTAATGCCTTTTGCATAATTCAATAGTTGTTTCCCAATGCCTTTCGACTGCATATCTTCTTTTACGAATAATCCCGCAATATAATTATCTGTCAATCCAATAAAGCCTTCTATTTCTTTTGTGCCATTGTTTTCATACACATATATTTCTGCTTGTGGAAGAATCTTTTTTACCATATCATAATTATCCATCCAATAGTGCTTTGATATGAAACTATGTGCTTTAATGTTTATATCAAGCCATATCTGCATAACAGCAGATAAATCATTTTCCTTGACTGCTCTTATCATAATATAACCTCTACAAATTTGAATTTACAGTTATCTATACTCATTTGGAATTTCGATATGAAATGTCTCACACAATAGCTTCACATCATGTACATCATTTTCATCAAATTCATATCCCAAATGGAACATTACTTGACTATATGGTTCAATACAAGAAACCTCTATCTCCTCAATTTTTCCTTTACCAGAAAAAGTTTCTACCGGAAAGTTATCCCCCTCATAAAGAATTTCACCTTCGCCCGTATATTCAAAACAATGCAAATCAACAATCCTGTTTTTCGCATCTTTCCATACAGTATGGTTCAATGTTGTATATTCCATCTTAATCTCATAAAAGTCATTATCTTTCATTATCTCTATAAAGTTCTGATAATCTTTCTTTTCTACAAAAATATCAATATCGTTATGGACTCTTGACTGATGTCCAAGCAACGCATCTACCCCCCAGCCACCATCAAGAAAGACTTTAATCTCGGCATCTATCGCGAGTTGAAGAATCTGTTTTACATCTGTAATATTGACCATCTTATCCTCCATTCATTACAAATTTCTTAATCCACTATAATCTAACTCGTATATTTTATCACATACCTCATCAATATACTTTCTATCGTGAGAAATACTGATAATAGCTCCCGGGAACTCTCTAAGCATTTTTCTGATTACAGGTCCCGATAAGGGCGAAAAGTTTCTTGTTGGTTCATCTAAAATAAGTACATTTGCTCCGCTCAAACTCATACTTAAAAGAAGCACCTTGGCCTTTTGCCCTCCGGACAGTTCCCTTATAGGATGTTCCATTTCATCCGCAGTATATTTAAGGGAACCAAGATATGTTCTAATTCTTGTTCTTTCTTCCTTGTCTCCGGATTTATCAAGAAAATCAACAGGAGTCATATCCAAATCAAGTATCTCTTCATAGTTTTGCGGCATATACTCTGCCTTAATATCATCTCGCTGCGAAAGTTCTTCCGCTATTTTTCTTAAAAGAGTCGTTTTTCCCACTCCATTAGCGCCAATAATACATATTTTCTCCGAGCCTCTTATTTTCAAGTTAATGTCTTCAGCCAAAACCCTTTCCTCATCCTTAGTCGTAAGTTTTGCAAGAGTATACTCTATAACTGTTTTTCCTGCCGGAATAGATGAATCTTTGTCTCCCAGTTTAAAGAAAATAGCCTCCTCCTGTTCCGGCATCTCCGTCATGTTTTCATCTTCCTTTTCAAATCTTCGTTCCATAGACTTAACTGCGTGCATTTTATCTTTTAAGTTTTTGGCTTCGGCTGGTGACTGTCTGGAACAGTTCCCTAATGCGTTCTGAACACTTTGCATGATTTTTCTGTATTTTTCATCACGAATCTTTTTTTCTTTTCGATCATTTAATGCTTGTCTTTCCTGGCTCTCAAATTTATGAAATCTTTCTTCTAAATATTTTCTGTAAGGAATTTTTGCGACTGTATATCTGGTCTTTGTTTTTCGCACAATCTGTTCAATATGAATTACCATATTCGCTGTATTTTCTATCAAAGTTTCATCATGAGAAATGAAAAGTACTATGTGCTCCCAGTCATTTATTATTTTTTCAAGGATTTCCAGCGTATTGATATCTATATCATTTGAAGGTTCATCCAACAAAAGCACAGTCACATCCTGAATAATAAGTCTCATTAGGTGTGCCTTAACTTTTTCTCCACCCGAAAGACTTCCCATTTTCTGGTCACTATAGAAAAATTCACTTGTCATTCCGAATTTTCCGGTAATTTCAGATAACTCTTTCGGTGTTCTATTCCAAAACATTTCTTCTGCAGAAAAGAACTCATAAATAGTTTTTTCTTTATCTTCTTCAGATATTTCCTGTGGAAGATAACCGAGTATTTCTTTTCCGACCAACCTTTCTCCTTCAGCTTCTATATAATTATCAATAAGTAATGGATTGTAAATCCACTTCATCAATGTTGATTTTCCATTTCCTTCTTCACCAATGATTACCGCCTTATCACCTTTATTTAGTACAAGGTTAAATTCACTAAGTATGACTCTTAAATCCTTTTTATGTGTTAAATTTAAATTTTTTATCTGTAACATATTGGTTCCTCCTTTCGCCTGTGTGCAAAAGTAAAAAACGAGCCTTTTTTGCATACACAAAAAGACCCGCCAAATAAACCTTTATATATTCTCACAAATGAAAACAAAGGAAAATCTCTTGCGATAATCTAATTCAAGCGTACACAAAAACAAGCCTGTGTACCACAGGGCTTAAATCATATATGTCTTGCTCAAACCAAATTATCTGTTATACATCTCCTCACCTTTCACTTCATGTGCCTTTCTTTTTTCTGTTAATCATACTAACACATTGTTACGTAATTGTATATAGTTTTTATTATCCACCTCTGCAAGCCTATCTGCAGTATAAGAAATCATTGTCTAATATAATTCATTTATCTCACCGCCAAATTCAAGTTTTTCTAATTCTATTATATCATACGAAATTCAAATTTTCACCTTATATGCTCATAATTGGCTTTCTTTTCATACCATCAACGATTTGTTTGACTGCCAACTCATAATCCGATTTTATTTTCTGAATCTCACTATATTCCAATGAAATACTATACTTTGCATCTTCTGGCAAATCAAAGTGTTCACTACTTTCAATCTTACCATCCGGGAAACTAAGTGTACCTATCGTAAGGCTTTTAAGTTCAAAAGTACGCTCTTCGTATTCACAAGCCATCATATAAACTGTGCATCTAATAATCTTCTCTACTAATTCATCAGGAAAATATTGCAGAAAGGCAGCAATCAACAAATTCCCTTCAAAAACAATTCCATGACATTCTACATTACAGTCATTTAACTTTTTAGTCTTTGTCTGAAGGCGCAATTTGATTATAAATGGAAGATTAAATTCCTCCTTATACTTATCAATCATTTTACTAACCTTCTTACGGAAGGCTTCCTTTGCGTTCTTCTGTTTATCATGTGCCGTGGTACCAAGACCCATTATATGCTTAATAATCTCCTTATCATCACAGTTCTTTGGTGCCACTACTTCCAAGAGACCACTCTCATTCTGTGATGAACTCATTTCTTGGCAATCTTCTTTTATTACACTAAAAAATAAGCTATCCATAAAAACAACCCCATTCTTATCTAATCAATTACATTATACCACATTCATTATTTCCCGGATACAAGATATTCGTGATATGCCTGCTCAAATTCCTCGGCGCTAAGATTATCTAATGCCTCCTGACATTCAAAAAACACCTCGGCTTTTCTGTGTTTATTATAGCCGCAGTTTTGAAGTGCTACTGTAACAACACCCATCACGATTCGATTGAAACTTCCGGTATCAAAAATTGCATTAATATCTTTTCCCATACTTTTCTCCTTAAATAAAAATCCTATCATCTAAAATATTCATTACAAAGTTTTTCTCTTCAATCGACCATGATTCATAGGTTTCTTCTATTATCTGACTTTCTTCCCATCTAATTTCATGAACCAACCCTTTATGCATATAATAATAGCTACCATATCTTTTTCCGAAGAGTGTGATGTCATTCTCGGATTCCAGTTGTTTCAAATATTCATTTACGAAATCATCGTACTTTTCCTTTCCTATATTATCTGCAATTATCTTCATTTCCTTAGCCATCTTAACACTCTCCCTTCTGTGCTAATAATTTTTCATCATTTTAACACCTAACAGTTGTTATGTAAACCAAAAACCGACTGGATCCACTCCAGCCGGCTGCACAGTCTCTTCTACGCTGGTACTTCCGTTCCATCCTTAAAGGTTACTCTTACATCTCCTTTGGCATAAACTGTGATGAAATCTACCAATCCATTCCATAGGCCGCTGTCGAATTCCGTCAACACTTCGTCCTGTTCTGCCAAGCGTTCAATGTAGGCTTTGATTACACCACCCTTTAAAGTTCTCTCCTCAATCAGTTCTTTGAGATTGCCTTCTTCCTCTCTTAAGGTTTCATAGCGTTCAACCATACTATCGTATCGTGTTTTATACTCAGTTTGGTCTAATTCCTCATGGGCATTCTGGCTTACCAGTTCTTGTGTCATTTGAATTACAAGCGTGATTTCGTTCTGGACCTCGGCTAATTTCTGCTCAAGTTCTGTGGTATCACAGGCCGTCTGAATGATGATATCCATGTTATCAACCAACTCGTCTTTTTCCTCCATCACTTGATTAAAAGCGGAGATAAATGCATCTTGAATCTGCTTTTCATAAAGGTGGGGTGTCTTGCAACGGTAGTCCTTTTTAAACTTGTTATTGCATTGGTACACGATTCTGCGGTACTTATCGTTGGAATGCCATACCTTTGCCCCGTAGATGCCGCCACAATTCCCACATCGAATTTTAGCGTAATATATGCCGCTGCCTTTATAATTCGTACCAAGGTTCTTTCTTCTGATGATTTCTGCCTTTACCAAATCGAATGTTTCCGGCGAGATAATTGCTTCGTGATGACCTTCCACATAATACTGTGGAATTTCTCCCTGATTCTTCTTTTTCTTTTTTGTTAAAAAGTCCGTGGTGTACTCTTTCTGCAAAAGTGCATCCCCTTTATACTTTTCATTCGTAAGGATATTAAGAACCGTACTGCACCACCATTTATCCTTCCCCATCGGGGTCGGTATTCCAAGTTCGGTCAGTTTCTTTGCTATTACAAAGTGTGAATCCCCTTCAAGGAACCATTTGTAAATCATTTTCACAACCTTTGCCTGCTCCTCGTTTATAACAAATTCCCCATTAGGTCCTTTATCGTAGCCAAGGAAGTTTGAATAAGCCAAGCTGACTTTCCCATCTGCAAAGGCTTTTCTCTTACCCCAAGTGGTGTTCTCCGAAATGCTGCGTGACTCTTCCTGTGCCAAGGAACTCATAATCGTAATGAGCAGTTCCCCTTTGGCATCCAATGTCCAAATATTCTCTTTTTCAAAATATATCTCTACACCGATTTCTTTCAATTTACGCACCGTCACAAGAGAATCCACCGTATTTCTCGCAAATCGGCTGACCGACTTTGTGATGATGAGGTCTATCTTTCCATCAAGTGCATCCTGCACCATCTCGTTAAAACCGTCTCGCCTGTTCGTGTTTGTTGCTGATATACCTTCGTCCGTGTAAACCTTTACAAATTCCCAATCTTCACGGCTTTTTATGTAGGTGGTGTAGTAATCCACCTGCGCCTCGTAGCTTGTTGCCTGTTCTTCTGTATCCGTTGAAACACGAGCATATCCTGCAACTCTTCGTCTTCTGATTGATGCTATCGGCTGAAAATCAAAACGATTGATAGTTGCAGGAATCACCGTTACTTTCTTTGCCATACGCTCTTTTTCCTTTCTTTGTCGTTGAATTCAAATCTGTCATCAAAAACCACCATGTCATCAATGGTGCCTGCAAATAGAGGTTCGTAATCCTTACTTTGCAAAATCTCCTGTGCTGCCAGTCTCACTTCATCATCCAAGACCCTTTTGGCAGAACAGCCCTTGCAGTTCCAAACCTTTACCTTTTCTTTCTGCCCGGCAGGTCCCATTTTCCAAGTATCGCTCTCCAACTTACTGCCACAACAACCGCAGGTCAGTTTTCCTGAAAAACCGCTGTAGCCTTTCTTGTAGGCTCGCATAACCTTTTTCACACTTCCGTTGTTTAATAGAAACTCAATCCTGTCCAAATGAATGGTTATCTGCTCCACCTTTCTGCTGACTTCATCATCGTTAAAGGTTTCTACTTCCAAAGCGGTCACGGCAGCATCCATAAGTTCTGTCTCATAGATTGGTCGAAGTTCACACACGCCTTTGCCCTTACGCTCTCTGGTGTTGCAGTTCCACTTCTTTCCGTACTTGGTGGTTCTTCTGCTTACGGAACACCCACAACAACCGCATTTGACCATTCTTGAAAAGGCTGTTTTCTTGTAGTCCTTATTGGGCATTGACTCTGCCCTCTCTTCTTTTATCTGTTGTGCCTTTATAAATTCCTCCACGGTCACCAAAGGTTCGAACATCTCTTCAACCGCATATTGTGGCAACTCACCCTTGTTGTACTTTCTTACATGGTTTTCATTGATGTAGTTTTTCTGTAAAATCATTGTTCCCGTGTAAGAAAAACTCGTTAGGATATTCTTAATTGTGGAATCATCCATCGGAACTCCGCTTTGCCCCACCACTCCATCAGCCGCTAATCCTTTGGCTATGGAATATGCAGGCTCACCTGCCAAGTAACGTCTGTAGATGTCCTTTACCACTTTTCCTTGTTCAGAAATGATGCGGAACATCTCTCCATCCCACTTGTAGCCGTATGGAGCCTTATGACCGTTTGGAATTCCTTGTTGGAAACGCTTGCGAATTGCCCATTTGATATTCTCTGAAATACTGCGTGACTCTTCCTGTGCAAAGGAAGCAAGAAGTGTAAGAAGAAGCTCACCCTCATCTGACATGGAGTGGATTCGCTCTCTCTCAAAATAAACATCGATGCCTAATTCCTTAAGACGTCTTGTTACCTGCAAGGTATCAACGGTGTCTCTTGCAAATCGGCTGATGGACTTTACAAGCACCAGATCTATAAGTCCGGCTTCGCAATCTTCCACCAGTCGGTTGAAGTCATCACGCTTTTTTCTGCTTGTACCTGTGATGGCTTCATCTGCATAAACACCTGCATATTCCCATTCTGGATTGCTTTGAATATAGGAACTAAAGTAACTGACCTGTGCCGATAAAGAATGTAATAATTCATCGTCCGAAACACGGGCATAAGCAGCAACTCTTAATCTTCTTTTTACACTTGGCAATGTCGCATGAATCCTCGTAATTACTGGCATATTGACCCTCCTTTCCATGTGACATATTCCCGTACTATTCGGTTTGTATCAAGTCAATGTCGAACAATAAACTACCCAAAATCGGGTGGTATTTATTGCGAAAAATTGTATCAATTTGCCCATACTCTTCTTTGCTGATAATCCCTTGATTTAAGAGGTTTTTCACTCTGCTCATTGTGGTCTGATAAAGCCTTTCGTTTCTAAACTGCTCCTTAGTCATCAATGCCACCTCCAAATCTGTCTGCGATATAGCATTCGTGGCTGCAATACTTACGATTTGCATTGCCGTATGCCGTGAATGGCTTTTTACAATATGGACACTCAAATTCGTACACCGCTTTACGATTAACCTTATCCAAGTGAGCGTTCCACCATTTGTTTCTGCATTTATCCGAACAGAACTTCTTTTTCTTTCTTCCGGGGTTCTGCTTTACGGCCACACCACAACACAGGCACACATCCTTATCAGCAACTCCCTGCTGTGCCAAATTTCCACCAAGTCCGTGTCTGCGACAATATGTTTTGACGGTGTTCTCCGACAACTCCATCTGTTCTGCGATTTTCTTATATCCCAATCCGGCTTCTCTTAAATTTCCAATCTGAATCTTCTGTGCGTCTGTCATAGCCACACCTCCACAAGTTATTGAAGGAACGTGCCATCGTTACGAAGTTTTCCCTTCACTATCCTTGGGTCACGAAAATCCATTTTGAACGGATTTATTTTTATCCTTCTAGTGGCTATGTAAACGAAACGCCCCTTTTTCCCCTTTTTGAGCAAAAAAATAAGCCTGCAGACTCCAAACGGAATCCACAGGCCTACTGTGTCACTTATACTCTTTTTACATAATCAAGGGAAATCCATCCTGCACCGGACTTTAATTTACCCCATTTGGTTGCACCCTTACCATCGGACTCTTCCACAATGGTATATACTCCCTTTGGAATATACTTCGTTCTTGCATAGTTCGTTCCTGGACCCTTACGGATATTAAGGTCAGAGATGCTGACCTTTACAAGATAAGGTTCAAATGCTGTGTTTGAATACACCACTTTCCCGGACTCATCAAACACGGAATAACCCTTATTCTTATCAGCACACTTCTTTGCATATTCCAAATTGTGATATGCCCCCTTCTGTGATGCCGCATCCGCCCATGTCTTACGCACACGATACCATACTTCTTTTTCTTCTACAGGCTTTTCAACCTTAGTACCGATAATGGCATTAAGGATAGTAAGAATCTTACCACCATAGCCTTTACCTGTTGCCCAGCCTTTTCCGTTCGGATTTTCCTTTTGACCGAGCCAATCCACATATTCTGCACTTCCTCTTGTAACATATTTGAATCGTGGGTCTACACATTCATTCACAAGAGCATCTGCACAGGCATAAGCCTTTAAGTGCTGAATCTGTGCCCTGATACCAAGCTGTGCTGTATCAAAAGAATTTCCCGTTTTACCTTTAGAAGTTACACCCATACCACAGAAGTTGTTCTGTGTAAGTGTTACGGCAGTCCCTTCAAATTTGAAATTACCTGTTTCAAGACAAGACTGTGCAAATGCAATATCTCCTCTTACTCCCTCTGCCTTTCCTTCTGATAAATAAAGCGGAATCATATCAATTACCGATTGAGCCACAGATGGGTTCTTTGCTTTAATGTAAGATGCCATCTGCTCTGCTGTTGCAACTGCTGTTCCCATAATCTTCGTATAGGAACTTGTATCCTCTGTAACCATTGCAGCTTTTACATCCTTACGGAATCCATCCATTGTGTAGCCCATGCCAAGCTGAGTCCACAAATGCTCTGGGTCTGCATGGTTACTTGCCACACCACAAGCATGACCTTCCTTATGGCTTATAATGACACCATCTGCTGTTGGGTCTAAGCAATACTCTGTACAGAGCATTGCAAACAACTCCACAGCCGCCTCATAGGTTCTCTTGGCTACAGCTTTTGCCTCTTCCACGTTAGAACAGGTAAATGAAGAACCGCCTGTGTACTTGATGCAGGCAGGCTCACACATTTCTACACCAATATGGGTATTATTACTTGAGCCGCCACCGTGCCACCCTCTGTGATTCCAAGGAAGTGTCTGATACACCGTTCCATCATTACCATCAATAAATGCGTGGACACAGGCTCTGTCATAAGAAGATTTGTTCCACGAATTAATAAAGGCTAATGCCTTCGGTTGGGAACACCCAACCGAATGAAGCATCAGCCCTAAGACAGTAATTTTCTTCCCTGCCTTATAGCAGGGATTGTTTGTCATAATAGATTCAATTAACTTCATGCTACTCCTCGCTTTCTGCATCTTCATGCAACTGCTTCAATACAAGTTTCAGTTTTTCAGGAATTGGCAGACCTAAAATCCCGGCATTCTCTAAAAGTGATACACCTTCGTTAGAAAGGTAAAAGAAAATGACCGCTGTTCTAAGTACGCTGCCTGTCCCAATCACCTGCACATCCAGAATGTTTGACATTCCCACAAGGATGAATATCAACACCTTACGGCAGATACCTCTGAAACCTACTTCGCTAGAGAGTGTTTTGTTGGAAATTGCACACATCACACCAGTCACATAATCAGCGACCACAAACACGACAAGTGCAATCAACAGTCCGTCACAACCTCCAAGGAAGTATCCGAGCCATCCACCAATGACCGTAATTACAGCCTGAATTCCATTCCAAAATGCTTTCATGGTTTTGTCCTCCTTTAAATTTTTGTATAAAAAAAGCAACCACCCTTCCGAGCAATTGCTAATTTCCATATACCTATATCTGCTTTGGTAACCATTCCCACAGTCTCATATCTTCCTGTCCTAAAGACCACATACAAGTGCCTCTTAACTTCCACCGATATGCTGCTTGGTTAATCCAATACACAAGACTGTCCACATCTTGGTAATACAGAATAGAAAAACCATCTGCATCTCCAAGGAAAAGCCTTGAAATCCATATATTTATATCCTTGGGGATAATCTTAACTGAGTAATCATTCCCACAGGATAACGACTCCATCGTATGTGAATGGTAAAAATCATATTCAAGTGATATTTCCTCACTTCGTGTAGCAGATTCCTCCACATCACTTGTAAGCGTAAATACTTGAAACTCATCATTCCATACACAGTTCGTTCTTGTAATTCTGCCAAAGGATGATGTCTTACCATCCGGCATAACCACATCAAAGCGTTCATACGGCTCGTAAGTCCATGCATCACCCAAACGTAGCAATTCGCAAATGGATGTGTTGTCAGAACGATACCCTGCATAACCTCCCGTAAATCCGCTCACGTTTGCCGTAAAACGAAGAACAGAAGAAGAACCGGAATAAACCCTTACCTTTCCATTTCTGATTCGCATTTCTACGGTATAAACGCTTGGATCCGTTCGTAAGGATGCATCCGTATTTCTTGCAATCTCCGTAGCATAACTTCCAATCAATGTCGAACCATTGTACAGTTCTACTGCCTGATTAGAGATATTAAGACAACAATATAGACTGCCACAAAATACACCAGCTCTGCCACTACCGTTCTTTGGAAAACCAAGTCGCGCTCTAATGTGTATGTCCTTAAAGCCTGAATAGTCCCACATAAGGTCTCCATATCCTTCAATCTGCGAGTAGACTCTTTCTGTCGAATACTCATCTTCTCGCCATATACTCCATTTCCCATTATCGGTTTTCCAGAACCCTGTTTCAAGCACACCACTATCTCTGAAATCTTCATACCAAACAAGTGCCGAGTCTGGCTTTCTTCTAAGCATTTCAAGTGTCAGCTTAAAACCTTTGTCGGGTCCAACCATATTGCCATCCACATCTTTAAACTTTCTCGGAGCAACCACATAGGTGGCATCTCCTGCTGATGGATACTCATTGAATGATGAGCAGACCCTAAAGCCATAAAACTGTACCCCTTTTACATCAACAGATACTTTTATCGTATGTGTTCCCGCAGACAAAGCCACACCTTTTACAAGTGTTTTCCAGAAGGTTGTTCTCCAATACGGCCACCACAATCGGCTCTCATAGAAATGTACTTCTGCCCCATCAATGCTTATATAAACACCGTTCTTATCCCAAAACGGATAACACAGCCTTACTGCAATATCATAAGTACCGGACGATGCAACCGTAAAGTTGTATGTTGCCGTTCCTTCATCACCTAAAGAAACCATGCTGTCTGATACCGAAACAACACCTGTGTATTTGTCAGGAGTACCGCCACCCCGGTCAACATAGATAGTTCCAAACTCTGCCTTCTGCTCTTTACTATAGGCTGTCAGATACTTTCTTCCGTTATAGGAACTCGCTATCTGTGGCTGTGATCGGGAAATGGCATCCTGCCCCTCCATGTAGTCATACACCTGTGGCAATGCCCACGGTACTTTATTGTCATCATCCCAATAAGATAAAATCGGAATAAAAGGCTGTGGTGGAGCATCTCCCGTGAAGTTATACTTCCCTTTCATCCAGTTCTGTGCAGCATAATAAGTATTGGAAGTACCTCTGTATGTCTTTCCGATATTTGCCGGGTCATCGTAAATCTGCCAGTTCCATCCATAAGTCGGCATTCCAAGAAACACCTTCTTTGGATTCATAACCTTAGAGGCATAATCATAAATTCCCTCAAGCCAACTCCTCGGAGATACGGGTCCAGGAGCAGAACCTGCCCACGCCATACCATAACTCATGATGGATGCTGTATCGCAGTATTTATCCAAATCGGCATACACGCACCAGTTCTCTCCACCAACCGAACCATTCACGGAAGTCATGCCCGGCAGACAGATATTCATGTGTTTGGATGAATCATATCCCTTTACTGTGTTATAAATATTGGCAAACATCTGTGTAGATGCCTTGTGAGTGGAATATCCGTCTCCTTTTTCCAAGTCAATGTCAATTCCGTCACACCAAGAATATTTTTTCATAATTCTTACAATCTCAGAAAGAAACATATCCTGTGCACCATCTGTATTATCCCTAAGTGCTTTAAAAATACTGTTGCTACCATCGTTTGCTACTGTAAGCAGCCACTTGATATGAGGCCACTTGTTGATGTAGGTAAGCATATTGGAAATGGCAACACCAGACTCATAAATCTCTCCCGTTGCTTTTACCTTAAAAGAAAAAAGACCAATCTGACTGATTCGGTCTCCATAATCCCTAAGTGCCTGATACATTCGGGTATTTCCCATGAATGTCCACACCATTACTTGTCTTCCTTCAAGCGTATTCATTACAAAAGCTCACCTCCATCTTCCATTTCCTGCAGTTCAAACAGTACCCTTGCCGATTTTCCTTTTTCCACCTTTACGATGTGTTTGGAATCCCACGCTGCACTATACTGATAAAAGCCTTCTTTCTTTTCCGCTGCTCCATTTTTAAGGCACTCCCTTGTGGATGCCAAAAGCTGTATTTCATCGTCCGCTTTCATCGCAGATGGAAACCTTACCCTTTGACCTCCGACACCTTGTGCCAGTTCTATGGAATCAGATGCCATATCTGACTTTGGATATACACTGATATCCAGTCCAGCCGATGTGCCACCAAGGTTGCATACAATAACTGTTTCCTTGGAACGAACCACTCCATTAAACCAAACTGGCTCTCTATCCACTCCATCATCTTGGCTTTTTGCCAGCAATTTTTCTGTATGTGGTGCATAGCCTGTAAGTGCCGAACCTTCCTGTAGCTGAAGGTCTGTAAAATAAATCGTGCCGGAGCAATCGGAAATGATAGGACTGACCGATATGCTTGTGACACGCTTATCCTGTTTCTTATTGATGACCTCTGCAAGTCGAATAAATGCAACATTACCCATCTTGCGACCACTTAATCTCACATGGGTGTCCTATCCACCCCGTTGCTACCGAGCCACCCTGCAAAAGTAAATCCGTTACATACAAAGTTCCTGTACAATTCGTAATGCACACCCTTACAGTAATGGACTTTACTCGCTCTCCATAGTTTTTTGGTGTGACCCTAGCAGATGTTGCGGAAAAATATGCCACTTCTCACACCTCCATCAATATAAATCAATAAACCTTGTTTCTGTCGTTCCATCTTCATACTCAATGACAACCTCAATCCCTACCTGCGAAGAATCGGATAGTTTCTTAAGGTTCTCCGAGCCAATCTGTGCCGACAGCGTATAACTGGAACGATTCGCAGGATACACGGTCTGTGAAAGACTCTTTGTCATTCCACTTACACCTTCTGCTTTAAAAGATGCTGTACCACTCGCTCCGTTCTCTCCGTCAGCTTCAAAACCGGAACTAACCCAATATGCCAGTCCGTCATCGGCTCTTGAATTTCGCAGCAGATTAAATGGAACCATTTCACGAATATCATCGTTAGTGACCATGCTCGTTCCTTCGAGTGTGTCAGCCACGCTATCCCATTGTGTTGCTGATGAGCCTAAGTTCTTTAATGTGGTCGATAACTCAAGCACCGTATTCCAAGGCTCCTGCAAGTTATACTCTCTTCGGATAATTCTTGTTGTGATGGAAAGACCAAGTTCCCTATCTTCCACTCTTACATAATCACCAAGTTCCCAAGCCTCATGCTCGTAACCTGTCAGCACCGATAAGTCCATAGCATTCAGCACATAGGAAATGGACGGTTTACAGTATTCTGCCAATCTCATATTGGTGTACTCAAGCATCTGGTACGGATTGGTAAATGAAGAACAGTCAAGTGTGGTAATGCGGACATCCTTTGTAAAAGAGAAATCTTCTACATAAGGTTTCCCACCATTGATGTCTGCAAAGGTTAATCCTTCTGCACCTACCGCATAAAGCCTCGTTACAAGACTTCTGGTATCCACCACTCGTTTAATACTTTTCATGTTCTTTTTATACGCAAACAAGGCTCCGCTGTCCTTGCCATTAACTGTAAGTAAATGAACCAGTCGGTTCGGACAGTCAAATACCAGATCACCGCCATGCAGGTCTGCGATATTACGAAGAATGGAAAGAGCATTTTTTTCTTTACTCGTCCATGTTCGTTTTGTCTTTACTTCTACCGTTCCGACACTCCACTCCGTATCAGCAAGTGCATACTGCATTGCCACTTCCGGGAGTTCTGCATCAAAGGTACGTTCCTCTTTTCTTACGGAAAAGGTCAAATCATAGAACTCTGCCTCTGCATACACTTCCGTAACTGTTGTACCATCGGTAGCCTTTGTATCTGTAACGGTTCTGACCTTATAGACATCATCTACAATCTGTATTTTCTTCTCGCTGTCTACATATTTTCGTTTTGCATCTCTGTATGGAATTTTGAATGTCAGCGTATCTTCTCCGTTGATTTCTCCCGTAACAATAATGTCATAGGCATTTTCAAGTACAGACTCCCACGCTCCATTCTCATCCAAAACAACAGGACGGGCATATCCAATCTTCCCGTATGGTGCTTTCGGAATATCATACAGTCTGATATCCACCACCTTCGGTGTTTTGGAAGTATCCGTTGTAGAAAGTGTCATTCTAAAACGAATGTACTCCCTGTTCGGAGACTGCAATTTGCCATCTGTGGAGATTGCCACCCAATCGCTCCACTCCACCAAATCATCACTTGTGGATGTTTCAATGTTAGAAACAGAGGTCGTACCAACCACATATTCACTTGTGACAGATACTTTTCCTGTTCCTGAAAGATTGCACTTTGCTGCAGCAGAGGTAAAGACAGCTTCTGTCGGATACACACCGCTTGTAGCACGGAGAGTAACAACTCCCGGACTTGTCGTTCCGTCTATGTCACCCGTTGTATCTCCACCATTTGCCAAACAGGCCGAATGAAAATAATCAACCAAATCCTCTGTTGTAAGTTCACTATCACAATCCAAAAACCAATCATCGAAACCACCTGCATACCAATAAGACATGGAGTGCATCCCCCAGATAAGGTCTGCTGTACAAGAGGTGTTCAAAACACCCGTAATACTCAAATCTTCGGAAATCCACGCTTCTCCTGTGGATTTATCCCCTACCACAATCCATGCTTTCTTATTGGATGGCTCAATAACTGCCGCTATAAAATACCAACTACCATTAGAAAAAGAAATGGTCGGTGACACGGACTTATCTAAAATCAATGTCCCCGAAGAGTTATACAGCATCAGTCTTGGCTTTCCTCTAATCAAAGAAAGATAAAAAATCGGCTGTCCCGGACCATAGCGGGTATTAAGGATTGGTGTATATGTATTCCCGATGGAATACGTTGTCGGCTGCATCCACCCGCCACATATAATTCTCTCTCCGATATTTGCAAAAAGAGAACCATCATTTGTTACCTTAAGGTAGGTCTGCTCTGTGGCTGGGTTGTTTATGTTCATTCGAAAATAATTGCCGAAGATACCTGCTCGAAGTGATGCCGTAGTTCCCGACCACTTATTGATATACGCATTTCTTCCCATGCCGGATGAATCAGCTAATTCCGTATTTCCATCTGGAGCAGACTCACTAAAACGCCACAATCCGTCTTTAGCATATTCTGATGGAAACTCGCCTGTAAAATCTGTCTGCTTATTCAAAACTGTTTTTAATGACATATCCTACCTCCATCTGCTTTTTGCCTGAATACCAAGGCTCGTAAAAGTGGCATTCTTTACCGATACGGAAATGCTGTTCTTTCCTACATAGAGGGATGGGAAATTTAACTCCTGTAAATAAGGAAGTCCGTTTCTAACAATCACTCCATTCTCATCCTCCACATAGGCTGTCATCTTATCCGTATCTACAACAAGTGTTTCTCCCTCTGAAAGTGTAGCATTCACAACCTTAAGTTCCTGTCCGTTAGTCGTTATGCTGATATAATTACTTACACTTGGAGACAACACTCCTTTTATTTTATAAATGGGATTTGAATCCACATTTCCTTTTTCTCTTTTAATCTCATGTGTTCCTTCTGCATCAATGAAAAAAGTCTCATCATTGATTGCGTATCCGAATGGATCTGGGCAGAAAAACTTCAAAGAAAAATGCCCCGCAGAACGGAGCAATCTCTCACAATCAACCTTTTCGTCAATTCTTGCCATAAAGTATCGGTCTGGTACATCATCAAGAATTAACTCGCCCAATCCATCGGTTGGGTCAAGCCAGAGTGCAATGTCATCCAAAGCTAGGATTAACTCCCCAAAACTGCCTTTTGGAAAAATACTGCACTCCAGTTTAATCTCCCTTGCATCAAGGTCAGCACCGAAATCTGCTACTCCGTATTTCCCCGGAACTGTAGTTGTGTAGTTTCTAAGCTGACCGCTTACCTGCCATGAAGTAAGCCTTGCCCTCATACCCATACTTTTTGATGTAACACTATTGAATATAAAACCCACACAACCACCTCCTTATGCTGTAGAAAAACGTCCCTGTGCACGGGAACCTGTCTGAATCAAATTGTATAATTCCTGTGAAATCTTACGGATGTCCTCTTCACTTCTGACAATCATCTGTGAAATGGAAATAAGTGAACCATAAGAAGCTCCACTTCCTACTCCGTTCATTCCACTTGCAACCGAAGCTACTGTTGCATTTGCATCAAGATTAAAGTTCGTAGGAACAGCCGACTTCATATCTCCGGCTAGTCCATTCATTACATCCATAATGCCTGCATTCATATCCTCTGCCGCTGTAATTGCAGATTTGGCTGTATCTCCAATACCTCCTGCCAAACCTTCTGTAAGCATTTCTCCGACCCAAGCCATCTCTCGTGATGGAGAATGGATACCAAAGAAATCCTTAATCTTGCCCATTAAATTAGAACAAAAACCGCTGACTTTATTCCAAAGCCATGATGCAGCATCTCCAATACCATTCCAGATACCTTTGATAAGGTTAAGGCCTATAGATGCCATCTGAGATACACCACCAGCAAAGCCTTTCACGATTGCAGAAATAATCTGTGGTACTGCTTTTACAATCGACACGATAATCTGTGGCAGGTTCTTAATCAATGCAACTAAAAGCTGAACACCGACCATAATAATCTTGTCGATATTTCCAATCAGGGCATTTACAATGCTTGTAATAATCTTTGGAATGGCATCCACAATCGTTGTAATAATTGTCGGAAGGCTCTCCACCAAAGAAATCAGTAACTTAATTCCTGCATCAATGATAAGAGGAATGGACTCAATAACTGCCGTAATAATTCCATCAATAATCTGTGGAATCACAGTTACAATCGTTGTAATGATTTGTGGCAATGCCGTAACGAGTGATGATAAAAGCTGTATGCCTGCCTCGATAATCTGCGGGATTGCTGCCACAATAAACTCCACGATGGAAATGATTATCTGTGGCAATGCCTCAAGAAGCACAGGAATGGCTGCAATAATGCCTTGTGCCAATCCCATCACAAGCTGTAGGGCTGCATCAAGGAGCATTGGCAGATTGTCAATCAAACTCTGCACAATCGTCACAAGTGCCTGTACTGCGGCAGGAATTAAAGTAGGCAGAGCCTCTGCAATTCCCTGTACCAAAGTTGAAATCATTTGAATGGCTGCGTTAATAAGCAAAGGCAGATTTTCTATAATCGCATTCACGATTGTAATGACTGCTTGTACTGCCGCAGGAATCAGCGTTGGAATCAACTGTAAGATGGTATTTAATACTTGTGAAAAAAGGTCTGTTACTGTTTGAAGTAAAGTAGGAAGTAACTGTGCAAATGCCTCAAGCAATGCACCCGTTACCGTTGGAAGAGCCGACACAATATTCTCTATAACAGGAGTAATGTTTCTAACCACATCTTGGAATGCATCCACCACGTTATTACAGAGCATCGTCATGTCTGCATCCGCGTTTCCGAAACCTACCACTAAGTTCTGCAACGCAGCCTGCATGGAGTTAATGGATCCAGAAATCGTGTTCTCTGCTTCTGCTGCCGTTGCTCCGGCAATTCCCATGTTTTCCTGAATAACATGGATTGCAGCCACCACATCGGCATAGGAAGAAATATCGTACTCAATACCGGAAATAGCCTGTGCATCTGCAAGCAGTCGTTCCATTTCCGTTTTTGTACCACCATAACCAAGTTTTAAGTTATCAAGCATCGTGTAGTTCTGCTTTGCAAAACCCTGATATGCGTTTTGGATAAGAGACATATCTGTACCCATCTTATTGGCGTTATCAGACATATCCGTAATAGCCATATCCGCATACTCCACAGCTTTTTCTGTATCTCCACCCAAAGATGAAATCAGTGATGCAGAAAAGCCTGTGACGGTTTCCATATAATCATTTGCAGACATACCTGCTGTTTTATAAGCATTGGAAGCATAAGTTTGTAACTTGCCCGATGATTCCTTAAATAAGGTGTCTACACCACCGACAAGCTGTTCATAGTCTGCATACGCAGACACCACTTCTTTGCCAAGGCTGATGGCTGCAGCCCCTGCCGCCGCCACTACGGTTCCCATAGCAACACCGATACCTTTTAGCGTACTTCCAAGAGCCTTAAACTTATCCTCGGATTTGTCCGCCTCGTCCCCGGCTTCCTTGATTTCATCACCCATATCATCTGCCGAGTCGGAAACCTCATCCATTCTACGGTCCATATCCTTAAGAGAATCTTCCGCATCATCATAATTGGCATTCGCTGTTTCAAGTGCAGTATTATTTGCTTTGAGTTCCTTCTCCATAGCAATAAGTGCTGCCTCTGCATTGTTAAGCTGAATCTGCCAGCTTTGTGTACGTCTGTCCGTTTCTCCAAAGGATGTGGATGCGTTCTGGAGGGCAGACCTTAAGGTTTCAATCTTGCTCTTCTGTGCATCGATTTCCTTGTTTAAGACTTTATTTCTTGCAGACAAAGCCTCAACCGAATTATCGTTTTTGTCGAATTGTGCCGATACCAGTTTCATTTCCGAACCCAATACCTTAAACGACTGATTGATATCTGCTAGTGCTTTCTTAAACTCTTTCTCACCTTCAACACCAATCTTCAGACCAAAATTATCAGCCATGTGTCTATACCTCCTTTCCGCTAAATTCCATAAGGAATTACATCATCAATGGATAATTCCTGCTTTGGCTTGGAAATGCCGTTGTACTGTTTGTGGCACTCCCATAAATCCATAAATAAACCAAAAGGCATCAGCCAGAACTCATCCTGTGACAGATGAAGCTGACCGATGCCGTAATACAAAAGCCGGGTAAACAACTCATCATCGCTTACTCGGCCACTATGTTTTTTCCTTCTGATTCACTTTCCACGTTACGCTTTGTACCTTTATACATCGCATCCATGATTGCATCCTTATAATCCGTAAGTTCCATTGGTGAAGTAAGAAGTTCCACCTCATCTGCTGTGAGTTCCGGTTTCTTCTCATTTGGATTTTTAAGGTTGTGAATAAGGATAGGCTGATTACACAAAAGGGTAATAAGCCAGATAATCTCATCAAGAGCCATCTCGAAGTTCTCAGACTTCATGAGTTTCTCTCCGAGGTTCTCCAAACCGCCGTATCGTCCTGCGATTTCCTTTGTCGCACGGGTAGTAAGGAGCATTTCATACTCTGTACCACCAATATTTACAACTGCTGTTCTTTCATCCATATCTGATATCCTCCACTAATTATTCTGTAGTGCCTGTAGTTGTATATGTTGGCTCATATACATCGTCATACCAATTCTTGATAACTGTAGCACTAACGCCTGTATCATCTTCGGACACTTCTGCTTTCCAAGGATGCTTGCCAAGACCGTCCACCTTGTTTCTACGAAGAACCGTTCCTTCGATAGATGGGGTTGAAAACTCAATGCTCTCTCCCTTTGTGGTAAGGTTTGTCGCAGGAATACCAAATTTTACACGGTATAACCAGAAGTAACGGTATTTTCCGTTTGCTTTCTTTGCACGGAATCCAATCGCAACAGGTGTACCACCATCTTCGGATGTTGAAATCAACACATGGTTCTTATCAATGGTTGCTCCTGTAAGGTCACCCGCTACAGATGCACCAATGTCATCAATACCAAGTGTAAGTGTTCCGCTCTGAAACTCTTTTACGATTTCAGCAGCACCGTCATCGGCATACAGCGTAGCCTCTGCCAGTTCCACGGATAATTCCGCAGACATAGCCTTTGCCAAAGACACAGGAGTTGCGTAGGTTTCGTTTCCGTCTGCATCTTCTGTGATTTTCGAATAAAATAATTTATCAAGACCAATCGTAGCCATAATTATTCCTCCATTTCATAATGTTTTGCCACATCAATGGCATAGTGATGGAAGTCCGTATCGTTCTCGTGACCGATGTATCTTCCATCCGTTATCGTGAAATCCCTATCAAGTAGTTCTTTCATAAGTTTCTTTTTCTGTGTGGTGTAATTCCCTTTCACAAACAGGGACAGCCTTGCCTCTTCAATCTCATAACCCGGACGGTTATCCGCATGAACTTCCAAGGAATCACCCATAGGTGTTACCACCACATATTCATTTGGTGCTTTTCCTTTGAACACACCCGTTTCCACAGGCAGACCACAGGATGTAACCACACCTTTAATCTCTGATAGAAAACTCATACCCTTTTAATCTCCTCTTCCAGTTTTTCTTTCATCGCACTAATGGCGGCTGATTTACTCGCACTTTTCGCAGGTTTCATAAAAGGTTTTGCAGGCTGACCACTCTTCCCATACTCAAGAATAGAAGCCAACATCGCATTGCTCTCCCCATCCGGACGTGGTTCAGAAAATCCAACTTTAATGTTAAAATCTCCGTTCTTATCCTGTAGGGGTTGCGAAGTTCCAAGGGCATCCAAAAGCTGACCCGTACTTCGTGACTTATACTTTGTGTCTTTACCAACCACAGACTGTAAATTGGAACGTACCTTTGCTTCCACAACCTCTGCCCCTGCTTCAAGCACCTTCGGTAAAATGACATCCGTTTTCTCTCCAAGCCTTGATACCTTCATCAGAAAGTCATCCGGCATCTTCCAAGATACTTTAGCCACTACTCGTCACCTCCTGCACAAGTGCCTCCAAATACATCCCTCTGCCTTTTACATTCTCAATGGATGTAATCTCAAATTCCTGATCACCGCAGATAATCTTCATATCCGTTGTTACAGTTACATTAGGAATCACACGGAAACGGAACAACTCTGTAGCAGTGGAAAACACCGCCACATTTGCCCATTTCTCACTCCCATGCCTTCCCTCTCTGTATGCCCGGACAGATGCGATAACCACATCTTTTTCAATAGAAAAGCCTTCATCATCCGTTGTGAGTTGTTTCTCCACAATGTCGATAAAGGCTGTCATCTTTCCAAAACTCATACTACACCTTCCATTCCCGGTCTAACCTAAGAAGAAGATTGACTGTGTTCCATACCTGCTGTCCTGCCTGAACATTGTCGGCAAAAAAGCCACCTGTCGAACCATCCCTACTTTCATAGAAATGGCTCGCAAGCATTATGACTGCCTGCTCTGTTGTGGCAGGCATTGTGTTTTTAGAGTAAAACCCTTCGTCTAAATGTTGGTAGCTTTCAGCATAGGCTGTTGCAGCAGTCAGGAACTGCTCCAAAAGAGTATCATCTGCGGAATGCTCCAATATCAGATTGGTTTTAACCTTTTCAAGCAATTCACTCACTATCTGCACCCCCTGTCTTATTCAGACTTAAGTTTCAAAATCTGCACAGCTTCAGGAAGGATTAACTTTCCATCCACACGCTCTTTTGCAACATAACCAATCATACCGTTACCTGCAAAGAGTTCACGAAGTTCTGCAAATGAACGAGAACCTCTGTCACCGATGTTGTAATAGCTGTAGTCACCGAATGCAATCGCATCTTCCGGTGCATATGCAGATGTGTGTACCGCATAACCCAACAATCTATCAGGCTCTCCCGCCTGATAAGAAGGCTGCCAGATATAAGCACCGTTGTTGTCCTTCAACTTTCTAAGAACAGCAAGGTTCTTGTCGTTGATAATGAAAGAAGCATTCTTTCTATATGGACGCTTAAGGGCATACACAAGATTGATGATGTCATCTGCCTTGATTGCTGCTGTAAGTGTTTCAGCTACAGTACCACCACCGTTTTCTGCAAACAAACCGAGTGGTCTGCCTACACCATCACCATTAAGGAAAGCATCCTCTTCTGCATTAGCAAGTGCCTTACCAAACTGTTCGATGATGTATTTCTCAAGGTTGAATGCACTGTCATATAACAACTCTTCTGTTACCTTAATAGCAACATGAAGTTTGTGTGCATCCAAAAGAATCTGAGAGAATGTTGCATCACCAAAAGTTAAAGCGCCACCCTCTTCAATCCAGGATGCCGCCGGTTTGGTTGCTGCAATATTGATTTTATGCTCACCACTTGTTGTAATGGTGTGTCCGAGTCTTCGCATGATGTTTTCTTCTGTAAGTACATCAATCATTCTGCTGTCGTATTCTTCCGGTACTAAGTAGCCACCGTCTGCATCGACACCTTCCTGTAACACATTGTTTACACGCTTAAAGTTTGAACGTAATGCATCAAGCATAGCGTCCTTATACTCATTGGATGCCTTGCCAGTCTTTTTCTCTTCTGCACCCATCTTTGCCATTCCCGGCTTAGTTGTAAGAGGTGTGTTTACTGGCTTATTAAGTTCTGCCTCCATCTGTTCCTGACGTTCCAAACGTCTGATTTCATTACTTAATGCGTTGATTTCCTCTTCCATACGATTGTATGTAGCATCGTCTTCTGCATTAAGGGTACCTTTATCGGTACGATGTGATTCTAAAAATGCCTTTGCAGCATTCCACGCAGTATTGCGTTTTTCTCTTAACTCCTGAATAGTCATGATTAAATCCTCCTAAATATGATTTTTGATAATGTCCAAACGCTCCAAAAGGGCATCCACATTTCGTTCATTGGTTTCCGGTGCAGGGATTTCTGACTGTTGCACCACAGTCTGTTTCTGCTTGCCATACTTGGCAGAAATCTTATTCTGCAAAGCGTTATTCACGGCTCTGCTTGAAAACATCACCGCTTCCACAGCATCTTCCATGTTGCTGTTTTCTGCCCCACCATTATCACGGGTAAGCGTTCCATCGGCGAATCCAAGTTCTACCGCCTTATTGGCATTCATCCATGTTTCAGAATCCATAAGGTGTGACAGCTTGGCTCTTGAAAGACCCGTCTTTAACACGTAAGCGTTGATAATGGACTCTTTGACTTCGGCAAGCATATCAATGGCTTTCTGCATTTCTGCATGGTCACCCATTGCGATGGTCATAGGGTTATGAATCATAAGCATGGAAACAGGTGACATAAGCACTTCTTTTCCTGCCATAGCAATCACCGATGCCGCACTTGCTGCAATACCATCAATCTTGACTGTGACCTTGCCTTTGTAATTGGAAAGCATATTGTAGATTTGTGCCGCAGCTACACAATCACCACCGGGACTGTTAATCCACACCGTGATATCGCCTTCCCCTGCATTGAGTTCATCTTTGAAAAGCTGTGGTGTGACATCGTCATCGAACCAGCTTTCCTCTGCGATTGTTCCGTTCAGAAACAGCGTTCTCTCCGCCGGACTGTTCTCCGTCTGAGCCTGATTCTTCCAATTCCAGAACTTCTTCATGGTTTTCCTCCTCTCCACCTTCCGAGCCTTTCGCAAAAAGACCTGCATCCTGTAACTTGGTCATGTTTCCATTGATGAGATACAAATCTCCACCAAGTTCAGCAGGAATTTTGTCGAGGTTTTCTAACTCACGGATATCGTTTGCACTCATCCAACCGTTCTGTCTGCCAATGGCATAACCATTCATACGGCTCTGGTAGTCACCTCGAAGAAGCCCGTCCATGTTAAATTTTATAAAATACTTCTTTTTTTCTTGAGCCGTCAGTAAGGAACGCACCATAGCCTGCTCCCACCTTGAAATCCAAGGGTCAAGCGTGTATTTCACGAACTCCAATGACTGTTGCTCAATATTAGAAAAGCTCGACTTCTCAAGGTCCCCTACCATATGTGGTGGGACTCTGAAAATTCGAGCAATTTCATTGATTTGGAACTTCCTCGTTTCGAGGAATTGTGCCTGTTCTGGGCTGATGGAAATCGGTGTGTACTTCATTCCTTCTTCCAAAACAGCTACTTTATTTGCGTTGGAACTTCCACCAAAGGTCTGTGTCCAACTCTCCCTTACCCTAGACGGGTCTTTAATAGTGCCGGGATGTTCAAGTACACCACTTGGTGCAGCACCGTTAGCAAAGAACTTGGCTCCATACTCCTCACAGGCAATTGCCATGCCGATAGCATTTTTAGCCATAGCAATCGGACTGTATCCTACAAGTCCGTCAAAGCCTAATCCCGGAATATGAAGTACATCTGTTGCTGCAAGGGTTACCCATTTTCCTTGATTGGTTGGTGCATCATCTACCGTCATGTAATACTGGTAGTAGATTTTTCCCTTATCATCTCTGTCCACGGTCATGCGATCAGGCATAAGCGGATACAGAGCAACAACCTCTCCCTTACCATTTCTGATAATCTGTGCATAAGCATTGCCCCACAGCAAAAGGTGGGTCATAAGCACTTCACGAAAGGTATAGGATGACATCTCCGGATTTGGTTCATCATGCAATAAAAAATACAGTGGATGGTCGGTAGCTTTTGCTTTGCTGCCGTCTCCCCTGTACTCATAAAAATGAAGTGGCAGGCTTGCTACCGCTTCTGATAAAATCCTCACGCACGAATAGACTGCTGTCATCTGCATCGCACTTCGTTCATTTACCTTTTTACCGCTTGTTGAACTTCCCAAGAAAAATCCATATGCGCTTCCTGCTGTTCTGTTTGTAGGTTTATCCCTCGACTTGAATATTCCTGACAAAATACCCATTTTCTAATCCTCACTTTCTTAAAAAACAAGCAACCCTCGTGTATCGTAGACACTTTCACTCGTGTCATTACCACATCGGATTGCCCTGTCAAGTGCCATGATTGTTGCAATAGCACCGTCAATCTTTTCTGTTGATTTTGCTTTATCGGCCTTAATGTTTCCCGCCGGGTCGTTTCGGATATAAATGTTATCCATGTTCCAACGGAGAACCGGATGCCCATTATGAGCCAGTTTCTTTTCCAAGGTCAGTTTCATAAGTTCCTTTGTTGGAGGAGACATGGATGCAAATCCCTGTCCCATAGGAACAACCGTAAATCCCATACCCTCTAAGTTCTGTACCATCTGTACTGCTCCCCATCGGTCAAATGCAATTTCACGGATGTTGTATTTCTCCCCAAGCTGCTCGATGAACTTCTCTATAAAGCCGTAGTGAACCACGTTACCTTCCGTGGTCTGCAAATAACCATCTCTCTCCCAAATGTCATAGGGGACATGGTCTCTTCGCACTCGAAGGTCAAGTGTGTCCTCTGGAACCCAAAAATACGGAAGAACTATATACTTGTCATCCGCATCGAGTGGTGGAAATACAAGCACGAAGGATGTAAGGTCGGTGGTGCTTGATAAGTCTAAGCCACCATAACAAACTCTTCCTTCCAGATCTTCTTCCCGTATGGTTTCTGCACACGCATCCCATTTGTCCATTGGCATCCAACGGACTGCCTGTTTTACCCATTGGTTCAAACGAAGCTGTCGAAAGGCATTCTCTTCTCCCGGATTCTGCTTTGCACTATCACAGGCGGCTTGCACCTTATCAATGCCAATCGTAATATCCAAACTCGGATTTGCTTTTCTCCAAACTTCCGGGTCTGTCCAGTCATCCTCTTGGTCTGCACCATAAATGACAGGGTAAAATGTAGGGTCAACCTTTCTGCCCTCTAAAATATCCACAGCCTTCTGATGCAACTCATAGCAGATGCTGTTCGTATCATTTCCCGCTGTTGTGATAATAAAGTGCAGAGGATTTCTTCTTGCATCCGATGTACCCTTTGTCATCATGTCAAAGAACTTACGGTCTTTCTGAACCCACAATTCATCAAACACAAGGCAACTTACGTTTACACCGGATTTACCTGCAACATCTGCTGACAATGCCTTATAGGAACTGTTTGTGGGACCGAAACCGATAGTCTTTCTACTTGGTCTTAAGTCACATCTTTTCATAAGAGCCGGACTAAGACGAACCATGTCACACGCCACATCAAATACAAGCGAGGCTTGGTCTCTGTCAGCAGCACAACCGTACACTTCGGCTCTCTGCTCCCCATCGGCACAAAGCATATATAGTGCAATGGCAGCCGCAAGTTCCGACTTTCCACATTTCTTCGGTACTTCGATGTACGCTGTCGTAAATTGTCGATACCCGTCGGGTTTTAATGTTCCAAAAATATCTCTGATTATCTGTTCCTGCCAATCTATAAGTTCGAATGGCTGATTATAGAACTCGCCCTTTGTATGTTTAAGCTGTTCAATAAAGGCAACCACAAAATCAGCCGCCTCCTTGTCATAGATGGAGTCCTTGGCTTTAAACTTGGTAGGAACATACTTTTTTAGTTTTCTCAATTCTCCACCTCCAAAAATGGACAGCAAAAAAGACCCCTTTCGGAGTCTTCTGCAAAATTTACTTTTATTCTTTGATGGCTACAAATCCAAACTGGTCAAATAAGGCATGAGGGTCGATTTGGTAAATCTTCCAACCATCCATCTCTCCAATGTATCTCTCTCCCCCAAGAAGTGCTGCAACCTTTAATGCGTGGCATCTTGTTTTGTTGTAGGAAAAAATAATCTCGTTTGTCATGGCGTTTGCCTCCTTCGTTTTCGTTATGTGTACATTACCGTACTATCACACATATTGGAATACGACTATCCACCAGAGTTGTTGCCACATAATTGTGTATATTATAATCCGCGCTGTTCGCACTGATGTATTGTCTGAATTATGGAATCCTGTTCTTCTTTGGAAACCCCTATGCTTTCAAGTGCCTCTCTCGTTCCACAGTCGGGGCAAATCGGCGTTTTACCATCCTTCCTCGAAGTAGCAGGCACTCCTCGGTATGAATTGCCACAGAAGGGGCAAATTTGAATTCTTGCAATGTTGTTTGTTTTCATTATATTCCAAGCTCCTTTCTGCTTTTTCTGATTGCGTTCATCAGAAGGCTTTGGTCGAATTTAAAGGTGTTATATCCTGTGATGCAGGTCTGCACATAATTCCATGTTGGAATCCCAAATGGTCTGTCCTCGTGCATGATGTAAACAAAAGCGTCTCTCAATCGTTCTTTTTTACTTTTAATGCCTGTCACCACAATCTGCATTTCCTTTTTATAATAAAAGGTTGGGAATCCTTCGTATCGGTCAA
Organism: Hespellia sp.; assembly: GCA_028689735.1. GTDB lineage: Bacteria > Bacillota > Clostridia > Lachnospirales > Lachnospiraceae > Hespellia. Next base: position 28,919 of record JAQVCP010000005.1, read on the forward strand.
GTGCAGCCTCATCCTCTTCTTCCACCGACCAAACTGCAACAGGTACTTTCGCACCTTCCTTTGGTTCAATCGTAAGGTAAGAACCGGACTTGCTACCCTTAAATAAAAGTTCGTAATCCTCGATTACTGCTGTTCCAACCACCCTTGCTGTTGGGCATCGAAATCGCATCTGTGTTACATTCAAGTTGCTGCCGTAGGCTAAATAATATCGTTTCATCCGCTTTCCTTCCTTTCTAGGGCTATACCCTTCTACCACCTTAAGACCGCCGTGGCGGTCAAAGGCAGGCCTGTGGCTATTCTCTTCAAGCCACTCGACCTCTTCGGAAAGCTGTGTCTCCGTCAAGTCTCTTCGTATAAAGGTCTCTTGCTGTTTTGAACTCATCCCCAATGAATCCAAGGCGAAGGAGCCAAGTTCTCATTGCGTATTTTGGATTTTCGGTCTGCTGTGGCTTTGCACTTGCTGACCTTACTTCCTTTGCCAATTGGCTAAGTGCGAGGCAAAGCTGAATGTAGGCTTTAAGCTGTCCTGCGTGTAAGCCGTTCTGCTTTCCGTTTGCAGGTGCTTCGAATTGGAAAAGTCTGAATTCAACCGTTCCCTTTGTGAAAGTTGCGTGAAGGTTTAACATATGGTATCGGCTGTCGTTGTAATGGTGGTTTCTGCCGTAACCTGCGTTTTGGCTGTTGTACCAAATGTCTGCCAATGCAGACATGGTTTTTGGTTTTCTTCTGTTAAGCTGTTCCAAAAATCGTGGGTCAACCGTTCTGCAATATCTGTTCATTCTGCCTCGGTCAAGTTTTAAGGCATCTGCTAAAAGGCTTTCGTGGCTCGCCATAATGTTTGCCAAGTTTCTAAGGCTCTGTGGTGTGTGTCCGTTTGCTCCGATGTGGATGTGAACTCCGCATCCTCTTGTGGCATCGCTCTTTGCTCCAGCCTTTCTTAAAATTCGGATGAGTTCCTGCAATTTTTCAATGTCTGCGTAGGTAAGGATTGGCGTTACCAATTCGCATTTCTCGCTGTCTGCTCCTGCAATGCTTACGTCTCTTTGGAATTTCCATTCTCTTCCCTGCTCGTCCCAAGCTGACCAAGTGTAGTATCCGTTTCTGCCATCTGTGTATTCGAATCGGTTGGTTCCGAAAAATCCGGCTGCAAGTTTTGCTGCCTTTTCTCTTTTAATGCTGTTCATCTCAACCTCAACCCCGATGGTCTGTTTTTTCATTTCTTCAATCTGCTTTGCAATTTTTTCGTTCATTGTCTGCCTCCGTTTTATGCGTTTTCCCTTTCGGTGTACACATATTCCCGTACTATGCAGATATTATCAATACGACTACTACACAAAGATACACACATTAAATTGTGTACATTATGGCATCTTATTCCTCGATTTTTCTGCAGGAATCCTCACCATAAACCACATTCAATCTGCTACCGTTATCCCAAGAAACCATAATGGATGCCGTATCATCGACACCCCTTACCGTTCCCTTCGTTCCAATCGGTGGTGCTTGGAAATCATCCATCTGCACCAGCTCCACTCTTGTACCTACTGGATATTCTTTTCTAACCTGTTCTACAATTTCTCTGCTTGGAAATCTCATGCTTCCTGCTCCTCCTTTTTCGTTTTGAATGCTGATGAACCGTCGAGGTTCTCAAGTAAAATTTTCCTGTCTGCCTTAAATTCATCACCGATGAATCCAAGTCTCAAAAGGAAACAGCGGAATGCGTATTTCTCGTTTTCATCTTCTCTTGGTTTTGCCGTGATTCTCTTTTGATTCTTTGCCATCTCACAAATGGCTGTAATGAACTTTGTGTATGTCTCCACCTTTTGCGGATCCAATTCCGAAAACCAAGGAAACTCTATTTTGTCATCCATTACATGAATCATGAGGCTCTGCTTTTTGAATGCACTGCTGAACAATCTTCCCTTGCTCTCAAGGATTCTAAAAAGATTGTCGATTGCCTCCTCCGTAAAACCATCCTTCGAAACTGAAATCGTAAGGGCATCCGTTTCTTGGTTTTCATCCCACTCTGTAGGGGAGTTGCCTGTTTCCATCACACAAGCATCAACCACTCTGCTGCTCTTTTCAATTCCGGCTGGGTCTGCATCGTTTAAGTCTTCCCATGAAAGTGTGCCGTCCTTTTCGACTGTAAAAATGTCGATTTGGTATGCACAAGATGGAACTCCAAGATACTTGGCTTTGACACCCAGTTCTTTTTCAATGGCTTTGACCATTTTCTTGCGGGCATCCCCGCTTACATTAAAATATAATACCATGTTGCGTACCTCCTATTCTTTTGGTAGTACACATATTCCCGTACTATCGGTGTAATAGCAACGTATATTTCAGATAAAACGTGTAGAATACCACACGAATAATTCCTACACTATTTGTGCATAGTACATAGGGAATATGTGAAAAACGGAAGTGGAAAACTCCACTCCCGTCTACTCATTTAAGGCTTACGCTTTTCTTAAAAGAATGCTACCAACATTTACCCATCTGCCGCCGTAGGTTAAGTCGATGAAACCACAGCCCTGGAAAGTATAAGTCTTTCCTGCTTTGGTCTGAACCTTCTCTACAGCACAGTAGTTCTTGTTGCTCTGTCCTCTTGTACAGTTTGATGTTAACCATACATAAGAACCTGCTGGTAAGTCACAGCACTTAGAACCGTCAGCATAATATGCTCTTGTCGCATACTGTACTTTACGCTTTCTTGTGCTTACAGCCACCCAAGAAGTACCATTAGAAGCGTAGTCTGCAAAATCACCAAACTCACATCCCCAATACTCTTCTGGGAAAACACCCATAACCATATTGTGATTAGCGTCAAGAATTACTGCTGGAGCATCGACGCCTTCCCATCCTGTTCCCGGAACTGTACCTTCCACGAAACATTCATTCTTTGTAATATTTCCAATCTTTGTAGAACTACAACTTCCGTTATCGTTCATTTTATAAATTGGAATCTTCTGTCCAGACAGGTTTACCTGCCATCCACTAACTGCCATTTTCTTTTCCTCCATAATAAATTATTTTTCCTACTCACATTTGGCATAATAATTTATGCCCGACAAAACGAATACCACATTCGGCAGGGCTACACCGTTACCCCACATCTTATATTCCGCAGAATCGGAATGTGGATTCTTAAGCCATTTGATAATCTGGCTGTCTGTTTTCGGTTTTATCTTCTTGCCCATTGCTTTCGCATGAACAGAAAATACATTCTTCCACCAAGCAATCTCCTCTTTAGTCGGATTCTCTGTTTCCAGATCATCGCACCACCAATCAGGAAATCCTTGTAATCTCGCACACTCTGTTGGAGTGAGCCTTCTGACAATATACTCAGGCTCAACGATATGATAGTCACCGCTGAAAGCCTCTTGATTGCCGAGCCATTGTTTCTCTCCCATACTCGCAGCAAGGGTTCCAAATACATCCTTGCCCGATGCCGTTTTGACATCATTTATAATCGGCGGGTCTTTATAATCTGTAGCCACTAATGTGTTTGCCAGCTCTTCCTCTGCATTCGTAAAGAATGATGCTTTACTTGAACTAAAGGTAGGAACTGCTACTGCACTTGGTCCCTGTGCATTTAATGTGGAATTAATCCCATCATCCGTAATGCCCGGAACTCTTGCAAAATTCTGACCACAGTTAAAAGCCTCTCTGTCAATGGCATAAACAACTGCGTGTTTATCAACTGTATTTAATGTGAATGAGACATCCTCACTGATTCCATCACCCTGTGGACCGTTCTCATCCTTCCTTCCAATCATGGAGCCCTGTAATGAAACCACAGCCATACCACCTTGATTGCACGATGGATTTCCTCCATTGGCATCCAAGCAACGTGCTGTATCAGCTTCATAAAATCCACTGTTCGGATTATTCGATTTCATGGAATTACTCTCTTTGGCACAGATGCCATACACCTTTGGTGTCTCAACCACAAATGGCTGATTATTACCACCAGTTCCATAAGTAGACGAAACTGTCTGTGCTACTTCCAAGGGACCGGTGTATCTCGTGTCCTGACTGTGATTCTCAAACATCAAGCGGTCTGTGCCTGTTTCTCCAATGCCTTCTGAAGTATCTCCGGCAGCTTTTTCCCACGGCTTTCTGCTCTTCGCAGAATACCCAGACACGCTTTCTGACTCAAATAGTATTTTTCCTGCACACCCACCTGCAAAATCTGCGACAAGGTAGATACGCTTTCTTCGTTGGGGTACTCCCCAAAACTGTGCATCGAATAATCTCCATGCGACTGAGTAACCATCTCCCAAGATTTCTCCTGCGTTTTCCCACTTTGAAGGTCTAGGAACAGACACTTGCTCGTCTTTGACTTTGCAGATTTCTTCGAGGACTGCACGGAAGTCATCTCCTTTGTTACTGGAGAATGCTCCTGGGACATTTTCCCAGACGATAAATCTTGGATATTTTCCATTGGTTGCCTCCCTCATTTCTTTAATGATTCTGATTGCTTCATAAAAAAGACTTGAGCGTGAACCACCCAAGCCGTCTCTTTTCCCTGCCACGGACATATCCTGACATGGGCTTCCAAAAGTTATAATATCTACGGGAGCAAGGGTACTACCATTTAAGGTAGTAATGTCTCCCAAATGTTCCACCTGTGGCAGTCTCTTTGTTGTGACACGAACAGGAAAAGGCTCAATCTCCGATGCCCACAAAGGGGTAATACCGGAAATCAAGCCTCCTAAAGGAAATCCCGCCGAGCCATCAAAAAGACTGCCAAGCGTTAAAGTTCTACTCATTGTTGCCCTCCACTTCTACTACCAATGCAGAATATGGAATCTGCTCTCCATCTCGAATGACATACACATTGTCTGCATCTCCTGTGTCCTCCACATATCTGCGGAGAATAACAGATGCGTACTTTTCATCCAGTTCCATCGTATGACAGATACGATTTGTCTGCTCACAAGCCATAAGCGTTGAACCACTACCCCCAAAGGTATCTACTACAATTCCATTTGCCTGACTCGAATTACCAATAGGGTATGCAAGCAAATCAAGTGGTTTTGAAGTAGGATGGTTTTTATTTCTCTTTGGCTTATCGAAGTTCCAAATGGTTGTCTGCGAACGGTCGGAATACCACGGATGTTTACCATTCTGTAAAAATCCGTAAAGCACAGGTTCGTGCTGCCATTGATAATCAGAACGCCCAAGAACTAAGGAGTTCTTAACCCAAATGCAACAGCCTGCCAAATGAAATCCTGCATCCTGAAATGCCCTACGGAAATTCAAGCCTTCTGTATCTGCGTGAAAAATATAAGCAGCTCCACCTTTTTCAAGATGTGCTGCCATGTTCTTAAATGCCTGTAACAGGAAGTTATAAAATTCCTCGCCTTTGATACTGTCGTTCTGAATAGTAAGGCCATCGGAACTTTGGAAAGATACACCGTATGGTGGGTCTGATACGATAAGGTTTGCTTTCTTACCATCCATCAGCGTTGCCACATCTTCCTCACTTGTGGCATCTCCACACATGAGTCTGTGTCTGCCAACCTGCCAGACATCTCCTCTTTTTACGAAGGCAGCCTTTTCAAGTGCATCGTTTAAATCGAAATCATCATCTTCGACTTTGTCATCTTCCGTACCAAAAAGGTCTGCAATTTCCTGTTCCTCAAAACCTGTAAGTCCGATATCGAAAGCCTCTGCCTGTAAGGCTTCAATTTCAATACGCAAGAGTTCTTCATCCCAGCCTGCATCCTGTGCCATTCTGTTGTCGGCAATGATATATGCTTTCTTCTGTGCCGGGGTAAGATGGTCAGCTAAAACACACGGAACTTCCTCAATATGCTCCTCTTTGGCTGCCATCACTCTTCCGTGACCTGCAATAATATTGTAATCCCCATCAATGATGACAGGGTTGATGAACCCGAACTCACGGAGCGAAGCACGAAGTTTATTTATCTGCTCTGCATTATGGGTACGGGCATTATTCACATAAGGTATCAATTTGTCAATTGATACAAGTTTCATTTCTGTTGTAGTCTGCATACTCCACCTCTAATACAATCCCCATTCGGCAAACTTCTCAAAGCCACCGATGGAACGAATAAATGCTCTCGCTTCTTCTACGATTTCTGCATAAGGAATGCCGCCAATCATCACATCACCAATTGCACAGCAGATTTCCACAGGCTTTCCCGTTTTCTGTGCTTTCAAGAATGCATGAATGTTTAAAGACACATCTGCTTTCGACAAATCCTTACCATGTAAACCACCACCCGTTACTGCATCAGCCATATCAGAGCCTAGCTTTCGATTGGTAGCACCTGTATCTACATCCGTACCACCAGTCCAATCACCGATAGGGTTTACTTCGGCAAATCCGTATTTCTGTTCTAATGCTTTTCTGTCTGCATTACTCTGACAGATAATAAGTCTGCTGCCATCAAGGATGTATTTACCATCGGTCGGATACTCCTCATAAACCTCACGGGCAATTTCAGACAGAGTTCTCTGTTCCTTTGTAAGAGGCATTCCTTTGAAGATACCATTATCTCCACAACGAACCTCTACCGACTGATTATGTGAAAGATGCACATCCTGTGGAACAATCACAATATCCGTTTTCATTTCTCCTGCAATACGCTTGATTGCCTGTTTCACTACTTCCTCATCAATATGAGCAGAGGTTTCGATAATCGCATGGCACACACCATGTCCAATTAAGACCTCAACTGCAATCTTAGGATTTTCTTCTGTTTCATAAGCCAAATCAACAATGGCTCCTGCTATTCTGTCAGCCACCTTGTCCGGATGGCTTGGATTTACTTTTTCAATCATGTTATATTCCTTTCCGTGTACGAAGGAGTCTTTCCATCACATCGTCCTGTGGTGTTGCCCCGGAAAATTCCACCGAGCAGTTCTCCTTTACCACTTGAAAAATCTGATACCAAATCTGGTTCACTTGTTTCATGTACTGCTGCGACATCGCAACATACGGACTGGCTATGGCATTTCCGGTAGTTGGGTGCTTTGCAAGGAAGCCAAATTCACTTATGCATTCCTCACATTGGATCCAACGGGACACGCTCATCGCATACTGTTCTATAAGCTGTATGTTGACGAGTCTTTCACAGCCTCTCTCTTTCAGCCAGTTCCAAGTTTCCTTATACACCTCTGCTGCACAGAGGTCTTTGCCAGCTTTCTGTTTGGATGTTAAATAATCTTTGATTGGCGGAACATCCTCGCCTGTGAATGTAGGCGGGTCTGGTAATGAAATAACGGTAGCTGACTGTCCATCGTTCATTTTGTCGACCAAAGCCTTGGACTTTCGACCTGCTCCTACACGGGCACCGCCACGGTTTGTTCCGTCTTTTGCCATATTTTCCTCACTTTCTAACGATTGGGGGTTTAATACCCTGTTTGATTTCCATAAAATGCGCGTGTGACCCCCACCCCGTTGCACGATATATTAGCTGTAGAGATTTGCACCGCCCCTACCCGCTGTTCTTATGCCAACGGTCTCCTCGTTCTGCGTGGATTCTTGAATGGCAAGACTTACATAAAGAAATAAGGTTACTTCTGTCATGTGTTCCACCTTCTGCCAAAGGTTTGATGTGGTGTACTTCTTCCACAGGAACGTACAATCCTTTCTCCAAACACTTCTCACACATTGGGTGGCTCTTCACATAAGAGTCCCTTATCCTTTTCCACACTCGTCCGTACCTACGGTTTACAGCAGCCTTGTCTCTGTCGTAAGTCTCGTAGCGTTTGTTCTCTTCCTTTTGATGTTGCTCACAGAACCTTCCGTATGTAAGGTTGGGACATCCCGGCTTGGAACACGGACGCTTTGGCTTCTTGGGCATCCTACTCACCTCCTATTTTTAGGCATAAAGAAAGCCCTCACAGTGGGGCTGCCACCATGAAGGCTGTTCTGTTATCCATTTTGCTATGATAACAATATCACATATGGGAGTCGGACATTGCTGGACATTTACGGACATTTACGGACAACTTATTTTATTTATTGCCCTATCGTGCCATCTTCTAATGGTTCTTTCATCAGCGTGAAGGACATCCCCAATCTGCGACCACGTATAATTCTTGATATAACGGTAGGTCAGAACTATCTGTTCATCGTGGTTCTCCAATGTACCGATAACCTCCATGATTTCCTTCTTCGTAACAAGGAGGCTTTCCAACTTCTCCATATACTCCCTTTCGTACTCATCAATCTTAAGCAGGGTCTTGATATATGGGGCATCTGTATTTTTAGTCGCATTATAATGTTCTTCAAGACCAGGACTTCCAACCGATGATGCCAGTTCTCTTAATGTATCAATCTCCTCTTTCAAAAGAGCGATTCTTTGTTCCAAACGATAGGCTTGGCTTAAATATTCTCTTACTGTCATGCTCCAACCTCCTCATCCAATTTGCGAATCAGCATTTCGGGGTCGATTTCTGTAAGAACACCAAACCAATCGGAACGAAAGAAGTTTAATATTTCCTGTTTCTTTATTTCCGCATCTTTGTTTGCCCTTCCACGGGATAATTTCTTAAGGGCATCTCTGTAATCCTTCACAGCCTGCAATATAATCGCATTCGCAAGTCCTGTGTATGGATCCTCTGTTTTACTTCCTTGCATTCATCAATACCTCCGAAAATTTTTATTTCCCTTGGATTGACTCTGATTGTCTTTGATTGTCATTGATTTAGGTCAGCTTTAACCGCATCGATTAAAGCCGCCTGTGTATTGTCTTTATCAGACAACGCTTTTACGATTCGTTCATCTATCGTACCCTTGGATATAAGGTGGATGATTTTTACACAACTTGCCGTCTGACCTTGTCTATACAGACGGGCATTTGTCTGTTGGTATAATTCCAACGACCATGTGATTCCGAACCACACAAGAGTTGAACCACCACTTTGTAGATTAAGGCCGTGCCCTGCTGATGCCGGATGCACAAGTGCCACAGGAAGTTCTCCCCTGTTCCATTTTTCAATGGATGCATCTGTATCCAACTTCTGATACTTCACTCCTAAAGCATCCAGTCTTTTTTCAATTCTGGTAAAGTCGTGCTTGTACCAATAGGCAACCATAAGTGGCTGTCCGTTTGCCGCTTCGATAATATCTTCCAAAGCATCGAGCTTCTTATCATGGAATTCGATGTAGCTTTCATCATCTGTATAAACTGCACCGTTAGCCATCTGCGACAGCTTTCCTGAAAGTGATGCAGCATTGGATGCTGTAATTTCTCCTCCCGGAAGATTTAAGACAAGGTCTTTTTTCATTTCTTCGTATGTATCCAGTTCACTTGCACTAAGGTACACTGGATATTCCGTACTGATAAGTTCTGGCATTTCCAAGTAGTCAGTTGCTTTCATGGAAATTGTGATGTCATCAATCTTCTCATAAATCTGCTGCTCGGCTCCCGGTAACAGCTTGTAGGAATACACAATAGGTCCATTAACCCTGTCCGGCTTAAAGTAGTTAAGCCTGTACTGACCTATGAATCTTCCAAGTCTTGCTCCCATATCAAGCACCTTATATTCTGCAAACAAGTCCATCATGCCATTGGATGATGGTGTTCCGGTAAGACCAACCATTCTCTTAACCATCGGTCTTACTTTCATAAGGGAACGGAATCGTTTGGACTGCCAGTTCTTAAAAGAAGAAAGTTCATCAATTACAACCATGTCATAATCAAATGGCATTCCACTTTGCTCAATCAGCCACGGTACATTTTCACGGTTGATGATGTAAACATCTGCATCCTTCTGTAATGCTTTCTTTCGTTGTGCTACTGTTCCAACCACTATGGAATAACGTAATCCTTTGAGATGTTCCCACTTCTCTATCTCTCCGCTCCATGTATGCTTTGCTACACGAAGGGGTGCAATGATGAGAACCTTGGAAACCTCAAAGCTGTCATACATTAGTTCCATGATGGCAGTAAGGGTAATACTGCTCTTTCCCATACCCATATCAAGCAGGATTGCTGCTATGGGATTTTTCTTTATAAACTCAATCGCATACTCTTGGTACGCATGAGGCTTATAGCATAATCTCATCTAATATTCCTCCAATCTGGCTCATCTCGTCCAACACATACACACGGAAACCTAATCTGCGTAGCAACTTGTGTCTTGAAACCTGTAAGGGTCTTGGCTTTTCCCCCGGAGCCTTAACTTCCACAAAGGCAAACTTCCCACGAGGTAATAAGACAATGCGGTCTGGAACCCCATCAAATCCTGGGGACACCCACTTAGGACAAATGCCACCACGCTTTTTCACTTCCGTGATTAACTTCTTTTCTATCTGTTTTTCTCGCATCGCATTCCTCCATCAAATTTTGAAAAGTGAAGGTCGGTGACGGTCATTGTATAAACTCTTCCTATACGCATTTTTTGACCTTATTTTTGCTATAGAATAGTTTTATATAGAGAGGTTCACCGACCTGCACTTTCCCATAAAATAAGGGTTTGTAGGACTTCTCTCTTTTCAAGAAAAGTTTAGGAATTGACCTTCACTGACCTGCACCTTGGCTTTTAATCTTGAAAAAGTTTAGGAAAAGACCTACACCGACCTGCACCTTAGTCCAAGAAGTCTGAACCTGCTTTAAGCTGCAAGCCACGAACAATGACACCCTTATTGGATTTCTTTCTTTCATACCCAGCCTTCTCCATAGCGGAGTAAAAGTCTGTGGTACTTCTTGTGTACTCTCCGTTCTGAATGCAGTACGCACGATACTGCTGATAGATTTCCCCGGACTTCTCCGTATAGGTAGGGTCTGTTTCACAGCATTCTGCAATGAAGTGACCAAGCCAGTCGTTATCCTCGCGGTAGGCCTGAATCGCATCTGACACACACTTTGGAAGTGGAGTCTTAAATCCTGCATCAATTGCTTTCTTGGCTCCTTCAATAATCCATGTGAGGATTGCCCCACCTGCATTTTCAAATAAGTAATCCGTGTAGTTCTTAATATCCGAACTTCCCGTAATGTGGGCATTAAACGGAATTACAATCAGACGTCTCCACGTTCCATCATCATTGGCTGACACACGAGGGAGATGGTTCGTATAAAGAACCAAGGTATGGCTCGGAATAAATTTGAATGGATCCTTGTACTTCTTCTCCGCAAAAACCTCATCAGTCGAGCAAAGCTGTTTTACAACTGCTGTGTTTAAACGCATCCCTTCTTCCATCTCCGATGCAATGATTAAGCGTTTTCCCTTAAGTTCCGCCATCTCTGGTTTTACATTTCTCTTGCACCCAACCGTCAAAGTCTCAGCTGACAACTTACCGCTGTATGTACCGAGAACTCTTGAGATAGTGTTCCAAAACGTAGACTTACCGTTGGCACCGCCACCATAAGCAATGATCAGGTGTTCCTGATACACTTTTCCGATTGCAGCCATTCCGACTACCATCTGTACATAATTGATGAGGTCTGCATCACCACAGAAGAAAAGCTGTAAGGCATCTTCCCAAATCTGCATACCGTCCTGTGATGGGGAGCATTCCGTAATTTTGGTAATAAGGTCTCTTGGGTCATGTGGTTGTTCTCCTGCAATGCCAAGCGTCAGATTGTAGGTAGCGTATGGTGTATTCAGCAGGTTCTCGTTCTTATCAAGGTCGTTTACATCTGCCGACAGCATTGGTTTTGCTGCATTAAGAGCAGAAGTTACATATTTCATGTCTCTGCGTTTCATAACAAAGGCAAAATACTGCTGTGCCGCCAAGAGCATATAAAAGGCCGGCAACTGGTCTCCCGTTACTTCCTTTTCAATCTTCTTTGCACCACCCTTTACTACTTCTTCTGGAACACCCTTTGCTACGAGTAGTTTCTTAGCACGTTCAATCTCATCCGTGGCATCCTGCAACTGTAAATCCAAGAACTCTTCCATTGCTCCAACCGCTAACTGCTTATTTTCAATCCACACCTCACCATCGAAACGAAGGTAATCTGTAGCATTGGTAAAAAGCAGTTCATCTCCATACTCACGGGTCAGCACCTTTGCCTGTCCGATGTCAGAGTAATCAGAAGGTTTTAAGGATTTATCCTCGCCCCCGAAATCGTCGTTGTAATCATCCGGCGGAACATATCCATCCTGCCCCTGTATCTTCTTTGCAAATTTCACAGCACTGTACCAGATGGTCTTAAGTTCCTCATCTGATAATGGCGGGTCACACTTTTCAGCTTCTTCGAGAAAAATCTCGTGTGCTTTGTCTGTGGCGCCGTAGCGTTTCACTACTCTGCCTGCAAAACGGGAAAGGGTATTGTTTCTTGTACCCGCTTGGATAACTCCACCTGTGGATGTATCCTCTTCCTCATCTGCGATTTCCACTTCTTCATCAATGTTTACCCAGCCTTCATGCCACACAATCTCTGTGCAATCGGCACCATAGATAAAGCGAGCAGCATCTAATGCGTTTCCATCGAATACCGGAAATGCTTTGTGGATGGCTCTCTTTAATGCTGCGTAATCCTCTGCGTTGGTACACACACTAATTGGGAAGTAAGCGTGGTACTTCGGTCTTGGGGTCTGACCGTCTTTTGCCAACATATGATGGCGGCTAGGTGCCAAAGCATAGGAAATGTCTGGCATCATCTCGTCCAACATATCTGCCATAACCCAATCAGCAGGATTATCTGAATGGTCGTTATCCAAATCCATGACCACTACATCCGACTGAATGAAGTTACTGACATTTCTGTAGTTCTTCTGATATTCAGCACAAACGTGGTCGAACTTTACTGCATCAATCAACTCCTCTGCACTCGTTACCACGCATTTCTGTGGGTAAGTGCAGTTCTTGGCATTGCCGACACAGGCTGCGTTAAAAATCGTTAACTGCATCTTTCTTCCTCCTTTAAATTCTCCGTGAAATAACGGATTTTCATTCTTTTCTGTTTTGCTCTCGCAATTTCTGCTTCCATTCCTTCTGAAATAAAAGAACCGAATACCCAAATTTCTAAACAATGTGCAAGCAGAATCATGTCCATCTGCATTGCAAGGTCTCTTTCTGTCTTTTCATCCATGTATTGAGGAAGTAATAAATGCGGTGCTATCGGAATTGCACCTTGGTCTACAGCAAATCTGCTGTACTTTCGAGCCTTCATCGTGTTTCCATCTATGTCCCCGGAATATGGGGAGCAGATGTATACGATTGGACGAAACTTCTTCTCTTCCTTTTCCATATTGGCTATTGCCTGAAAAGGTACTGGGTCGCTGTAGCCCTCTGCGTTTGTATAAGCTATCCCATCTGGTCTCACCCCTTTCGTTAAAAAATAATGAATTTTTCTCTTCACTATCCTTGGGTCACGAAACTGTGATTTGAACGGAATTATTTTTAGAAAATCGAAAATTTTTGAGTTTCTTCCTTTTATATGCAAAAAACTGCTATGAAAAATTTTCAAAAAAGTCTCGTTCAAAACCGGATTTGCTGACCCAAGGATAGTGAAAGGCAATGAAGCCACAAAAAACTTCCTGAAAAAAAGTCAAAAAAAAATCCGTTCAAAACCGGATTTACTGACCCAAGGATAGTGAAAGGCAATGAAGCCACAAAAAACTTCCTGAAAAAAAAGTCAAAAATAATCCGTTCAAAACCGGATTTACTGACCCAAGGATAGTGAAAGGCAATGAAGCCACAAAAAACTTCCTGAAAAAAAAAGTCAAAAATAATCCGTTCAAAACCGGATTTACTGACCCAAGGATAGTGAAAGGCAAAAGAGCTAATCAGAAAGGTGGTGTTGAAATGGCAGCTGATAACAGGGAAACATTCATCGAAGCATCAATTGATGAAGAACTCGCAGACGTGCTTATAGCCATCAGCGTAATAACCAAAAGGCTGGCACGAAAAATCACAGAAAATCATATGTCAAAAGGAGAAAAGCAATGCACGAAAACAACGGACTAAAAGGCAAGACAATCAATGTCAAACACAAACACGGTCACACCGATGCGTACCCTTGGAATGGAATCGCTGTTCCGGTTCTTATTACGGAAGAACACACAAACTTCTATGTTGGTACTGTCCTTCCACATCACGCACCTGGGGGATTTGGAATATCCCAACCTTATAACGTGACTCTGGACAAGCATGACCTTAAGGTCGGAAATCTCATCATCGTAGGAGGAAAGTAAAAATGGGAAAAATGAAGGAACTTTCAGCAATTTTGGACAGCATGGTCGAGTGTGGCAACGCATTAGTAACATCAGCCAATGCACTCAAAGACTTATGTGAAAACATCGTATCTTGTGGAAACACACTACAGAATGCGGCTAACGCACTTAAAGATTTCTACTCTTCTGTTACAGAAGAAGAACCAAAAGCTGCACTTCCTAAAAAGGAAACCGCACCAAAGAAAGAAACTGAAAAGGTATACACCCTTGAGGAAGTCAGAGCAATCCTCTCAGCTAAATCCAAAGCCGGGTTCAGAGAGCAGGTCAAAGAAATGATTACCAAACGTGGTGTAGATAATCTCACAAAATTGGATCCATCAGAGTATCCATCACTCGTAAAAGAAGTGGAGGGACTCACCAATGGCTAAACACGCACTCTTATCAGCATCAGCCAGTCATCGTTGGATGAACTGTCCACCAAGTGCAAAGCTGTGTGCTGTTGAAGAAAATAAATCCAGTCCATATGCCCAGCAAGGCACGGACGCACACGAACTCTGCCAGTACAAGGTAGAACACGCATTAGGAAGAGATGTGTCTGACCCTACTGCAAACCTTGAGTTCTTTGATACGGAAATGGATTACTGCTCCGACCAATACTGCTCCTATGTTATGGAACAGTTGGCGGCTGCCAAAGAACTCTGCAACGACCCTGAAATCCTAATCGAGCAACGCTTGGACTTCTCCAAGTGGGTGCCAGAAGGTTTCGGTACTGGAGACTGTGTCATCGTAGCCGATAAAGAAATCCATGTAATCGACTACAAGCACGGACTTGGAGTTCTGGTATCGGCAGACAACAACTCCCAAATGCTGTGCTATGCACTTGGAGCCTTGGAGTTGTTCGACGGAATCTATGATATTCAAACAGTTAAAATGACCATCTTCCAACCTCGTAGGGATAACGTAAGTACATACGAAATCTCCAAGGAAGAATTACTAAAATGGGCAGATGAGGTTCTTGCCCCTACCGCACAGCTTGCCTTTAATGGCGAGGGAGAATTTAGTGCGGGAGAACATTGCCAGTTCTGTCGTGTCAAAGCGACCTGCCGTAAACGTGCAGAGGAAAACTTGAAACTGGCTCAGTATGATTTCGAGATGCCTATTAACCTTAATGATACAGAAATTGCCGCTATCCTTTCACAGGTGGACGAGCTGGTATCGTGGGCTAATGACATTAAAGAATATGCACTTCAACAGGCCTTAAGCGGAACAGAATATGAAGGCTTTAAGGTAGTCGAAGGAAGGTCAATCCGTAAGTACACCGATGAGGATGCTGTGGCTTTCATCGTAAAAGACCACGGATTTGACCCTTACGAGAAGAAACTTCTCGGTATCACAGCAATGACCTCGCTTCTCGGTAAGAAGAAGTTTGAGGAACTCTTAAGTGGACTAATTGCCAAGCCACCGGGCAAACCAACACTCGTGCCAATCTCAGACAAACGACAGGCAATGAGTACAGCCAAAGAAGATTTCAAAGAAAATGAAGGAGGACAAGACAATGGCTAATATGAGTATTCCTACTAAGGTAATCACAGGCGTGAATACCAGATGGTCCTTTGTTAATGCATGGGAACCAAAATCAATCAATGGAGGTGCACCTAAATACAGCGTGTCCCTCATCATCCCAAAGGATGATATTGCAACTATCAACAAGATTAAGGCAGCTATTCAGGCGGCTTACGAAGAGGGCGAGTCTAAACTTAAGGGTAATGGAAAGACAGTTCCTGCTCTCTCCGTTCTTAAAACTCCACTTCGCGATGGCGATTTGGAACGTCCAGACGATGCGGCATATGCAAATGCATATTTCGTAAATGCTAATTCCGCTACTGCTCCTGGTATCGTAGATGCAGACAGACAGCCTATCCTTGAACGTTCAGAGGTTTACTCTGGTGTATATGGTAGAGCATCTATCAACTTCTACGCATTCAATTCAAATGGCAATAAAGGTATTGCCTGCGGATTGAATAACTTGCAGAAGATTCGTGACGGAGAGCCTTTAGGCGGCAAGTCTCGTGCAGAGGATGACTTCGCAACTTCTGATGAGGACGATTTCCTCTCATAAATAACTCGTAACCAACTGGTGGCACAATTGGTATCCACGTGGTGGCAAGGCAAACCGCCTTGCTGCCACTATTTTTTTACAAGGAAGGTGACAAAATGCGTAAAATTGGGACTTTATCGATTGATATTGAAACTTATTCAAGTATAGATCTGGCAAAATGTGGTGTATATAAATACAGTGAATCCTCGGATTCTGAGGTTTTACTCTTTGCATATTCTGTTGATGGCGGACCCGTTATTGTAATTGATGTAGCAAACGGAGAATCCATACCGGATGAAATATTACAAGCACTTGTTGATGATTCCGTTATCAAATGGGCGTTCAATGCTGCATTCGAGAGAGTGTTCCTCTCCATTTGGCTAAAACGTAACTACCCGGAACTCTTCTGCTCTTACAGTATCCCGGAAGATTCCGTTGGAAACTATCTCGACCCATCTGCTTGGAGATGTTCCATGATCTGGTCAGCATATATGGGACTCCCACTTTCGTTGGAAGGTGTCGGTGCTGTTCTTGGCTTAGAAGAACAGAAACTAAAGGAAGGCAAAGACCTCATTCGTTACTTCTGCAAGCCTTGTGCAGCAACCAAGGTCAATGGCGGCAGAACCCGTAATCTACCGGAACACGCACCCGATAAATGGGAATTATTCAAAGCGTATAATAAAAGGGATGTTGAGGTTGAAATGAATATACAGAAGAAACTCTCCCACTATCCTGTTCCTGAGTTTGTATGGGAAGAATACCACCTCGACCAAGAAATCAATGACAGAGGCATTGCTCTTGATATGGATGTTGTAGAAAATGCTATTAAGATTGATGCCATCAGCAAAGCAACTTTAATGGCTACAATGCAGGATTTAACAGACCTTGAGAATCCAAACTCCGTAGCACAAATGAAAAGTTGGCTTGCTGCAAAAGGCATTGATACCGACTCTCTTGATAAAAAGGCTGTTGTAGAATTACTTAAAACCGTACCAACCGATGTGGCTGATGTTCTTACACTTCGTCAGCAGCTCGCCAAATCATCTGTAAAGAAATACCAAGCCATGCAGAATGCTGTGTGTGATGATGGACGAGCAAGAGGTATGTTCCAGTTCTATGGTGCGAATAGATCAGGACGATGGGCAGGTCGTATCATTCAGTTACAGAACTTACCACAGAACCACATGGAAGATTTGGATGTTGCCCGTGAGCTGGTAAAAGATGGAGATTACGAAATCCTCAATATGTTCTATGACAATGTTCCGGGAGTTCTTTCCGAACTCATCCGTACAGCATTTATTCCAAGAGACGGGTATAAATTTGCAGTAGCAGACTTTAGTGCTATTGAAGCAAGAGTCCTCTCCCACCTTGCCAAAGAAAAATGGCGTTCAAAGGTCTTTGCAGACAATGGGGATATTTATTGTGCATCTGCATCTGCGATGTTCGGAGTTCCGGTAGAAAAACACGGCCAGAACTCTCATCTGCGTCAGAAAGGTAAAATCGCAGAATTAGCATTAGGTTACGGTGGCTCTGTCGGAGCATTGACCGCTATGGGAGCATTGGATATGGGAATTGCTGAAGAAGAACTCCAACCTCTTGTTGATGCTTGGAGAGCTGCCAACCCAAACATCGTACAGTTTTGGTGGGATGTTGACAATGCAGTAAAACGTGCTATTAAGGAGCGTACTGCTACAGAGACCCACGGCATCCGCTTCATCTACAAAAGTGCCATGCTCTTCATCGTTCTTCCATCCGGCAGACGATTGGCTTATGTGAAACCTCGCATCGGAGAGAATAAGTTCGGCGGTGAGTCAGTCACTTACGAAGGTGTCGGCACAAATAAAAAATGGGAACGCATCGAATCATACGGTCCCAAATTTGTCGAGAATATCGTGCAGGCAATCAGCCGTGACATTCTCTGCTATGCACTTCGCACCTTAAGTCATTGTTTCATTGTAGGTCATGTACACGATGAAGTTATCATCGAATGCAGACAGGATGCATCCTTGGAGGCTATCTGCGAACAGATGGGACGTGTTCCAGAATGGATTGAAGGCTTACTGCTCCGCGCTGATGGCTATGAAACACAATTTTATAAAAAGGATTAAAGCAAAAGCCGGGCATCATACCCGGCTATCCTTTTAATCTAATTTCTTTTTCAATTCCTTAAGCAGCTTGTCCTTTCTGCCATGCAAAGTTGTCTGTGGAATTCCAAACTCTGCTGCCATCTCACGTTCCGTCTTTTCCTCTGCAATTCCCTTACAGATACGCTTCTTTTCATCTGTTAATTTCTCACATTCTGCAAGTAAATCTTTAACCAACATAAGGTCTGAAACTACATTAGCTGGGTCGTTTTCATCTGTTGCAGCATCATAGCCTTCTTCTACAAGTGCATCATAAGAAGTTTCATTTTCATTCTGTCTCTGCATCGCACGGATGTCTTTTCGTGCCATAGCACACAATCCATCTGTCATACGCTTAGCTTCACTCTGTGAGTCCCCTTCCATAATCGCATAATAACGACCTACACCGTGCATCACAATCCAACGAACTGGAATCCCTAGATTTTCATAATACTGAATTGTTCCGTAGTCTTCCTCAAGAATTGGAATGTAGATTGGATTGTTAATAGTTACTAAATTAGCCTTCTTTGTCATTGCTTGTCCTCTTTCCGCCCTGGCTACGCCACCAGACGAGGACACAAACAACCGCACGACAATTAAGCGGGGATTTATCAAACTCTACAAAGACCTTATGTCTTGTAGAATTCAATATGTATCCTCGCCCGACGTCGCGCGCCGCTAGGCTATAAATATTTTTTATTTGAGCAAATGCTCAGTTCGACCATCACTTCGTGATGATTCAACTCAGAACTTGCTAAAATTCTTCTGGTATAATTCTAAAAAAAGTTGTATGATATAAGCAAAACTCATATTGTAATAGTTTTTCACATTTCATATACGGAAAGGGTATGTATTATGAGTAATCTGAATATTGATATATTGAATCAAAATATCCAAACCTTAATGGAACAAGAAGGTCTTACTCAACAACAACTGGCAGTAAAGATTGATATGTCGCAGCCAAACTTTAGTCGTGCTTTCAACAATAAAGGTGGACAACGATTTACCTTAGAACAAATCTGCAAAATTGCTGACCATTTTCATGTTTCCGTAGATTTTCTTCTTGGTTTTGAAAAGCCTACAAACAAACTATCCGAAAAAGAAATATGTACACTATTTACTTCTCTTTTGGAGCAACGTAAACTTGTAAAATTTGATATTTCTCGTGAAGAAGAAATCTATACACCGTACAAAACATTTGATGGTTATCCAGATTGTGATACTGAAAAAAAATGCATACAGTACAACGGCTTTCTTTTTCCTAGTTACTTTGACATTGGTCCTACTGACCGATACACTGAAGACCAGTTGGATGATTTTCAATCTGACATCCTCTATGGCGGAAACAGTGATGAATCCAATAAACGTATAAATGCATTCTTTGATAGGTACTTCCAAATCTACGATATGTATTTGCATAATCAAATCACTAAAGAATTCTTCCACGAAATAGTTGATAAGTTCCTTGCCGACCTATCATAATTATCTTTTTATTTTTATTATCGCACCGATTTTTCATTTGCCCATTAAGTGCCACTTAATGCTAAAGAACCGCATAAAAAAAAGGACTTCTGCGATTATCTACCTTAGTAGTAATCACGGAAGTCCGTATTTTATATATATATCATTAAGTGCTACTTAACGAAAAAATTTATTTTTTTTATTTATTTTATGCACAACCCGGAAGTTTGATTTTAATATTGGCATCTGTCAGCTTATCTTGCCATTGTTGTAAGGTATCATCTGGATGTTCATCAATTACCCATCCTATCATAAAATTCTGCATACTTGGTACGCTTAAGTCATATCCTGCCTTTTTCATAAGGTCATGACTATAATGTTTCTCTAATTTTAACCCGTTACATAATGCTACTGCTCTCTCTATTGTAATTTTAGGAGTAAGCGTATTTCTATATTCGCTAATAGACACCGTACTAATATTAGTTCTATATGACAGTTCCTCATTTGTAATACCTTTACGATTCATGTGATAGTTTAAGGTACCAGAAAAACCACTTGGTATTTCAGTAGCTAATCTTCTCACTATGTCAGTCACAGATTCCGATATTCTCTCTATCTCCTCTTTTCGTTGACTCTTGCTTTGGTTATCCTTATGATTAGGGTCATACTTTGCCTCGATAAAGGTTACTGAACTTACATCTCTACACAAGAAACACCTTCTGTAGAAAGAATCACTATATGTATCACTAGCATTAATCTTACGCTCAAACACATAACAACATTCGTGTACGTGCTCTAATGCATAATTTGTCAATATCGGAAGCCCTGTTTCGCTCTTCGTCACATACTTTGGAGCATTGATACATACCATACTGTTAGCGAATATCAATCTACCCTCAAAATACATCGAGCGAAGTTCTTCCGACATAAAAATCTGAATCATGGCACTCTTTTCATCAATTACAAAAGTCTGATTAGGCTTTAACGTCCCTCTTGGGAAAGAGAACGGTGGAAGATATTTTCCATCTGAAAACACCTGCACACCATGTGCCTCATCATACCCCAATTCAATTACACGAATTTTAGCTGCAATCGCAGATACCATAAAGAAAGAAGCCAACTCTCCCACAGCTTGTTCCATCAATTCAGCATTTCGCATCATCGGATACTCAGCATGAAGTCTTCGCAAACATTCATCTAATTTTCTTTTGGTCATTTCTGCTGGCATAAGAATACGAGGTGCAAGCTGATTTGCCTGCCACTCCATCCACTTCAATGCAGGTGCATCCTCTGGAATTCCATCGTACACTTCCACTATTTCACATGAAATATGATTACATTCTCCTTGCAGAAGTTTTTGCAATTCAAACGGTTTACGATGTCTATCCCAATGTACACACTCATGAATAATCGTGTTATTTGCTGTGCCAATATTATACATAAAATAGACATTTGGATTTATCAGCATTGTTCCAGGTTCTGTCACTATTTCGCAAGTTTCCTTGCGTAAAATATTAGTATATACAATGACCTTCTCGAATCCAAAATAAGTCTTACCAAATACACCTTCTTCCAATGGAGCAAAATATAGTTTCATCCCCATAGAAGATACAATCTCTTCTACAGGTAATGCCATTGGCTGCATAAGTGCCTTCGGATAATGTCTACGTAAGAAATCCTCTGCATGACGTTCTACATCTTCTTCATACATATAAGGTACAAGATTTTGGCTAAGACTTCTATCTCGTTCATAACGACTTACATCATACTCTGAAACATTTGTAATTCTCACATTATGAAGTCCGTTTTCTAATAATGCTCGGAAGAATATATTATAGCACTTGCAATCCTCAAATGTTTCATGTCCATATCTAGTTTTGCCTGCTACTTCTATATCAGCATCGACTGTGGCACGAATCTCCAGTTCATCATTTCCCATATCTTTAAAGGTAACTCCAGATACATGAATATCTTGTAAACTTACCCAAGTAACATATGAAATTGCATCATTTTCAAAGCTATCCTTCGATTGCGTTGCAATATAGGAAGATAGCTTTGCCATCATATCATCTATAAAATTATCCTCTAGAAATGCTTTGAACGATTCGTATTTTGCCAATATGTAGTCCTCCTTACACTATGTCAACACCTTCTTAAATTCAGCCAGAAAATTCTTCCATTTCAACATAAGCATCAAATCGATGGTACGAATACTAAGCGGTCTCTTCCTTCCACTCAAATCTATAAAGCTATAATCATCTACAATGCTTTCCTTTGAAACAAGTGGATATAATAATATTATCCTCTCCACATTCTTAATACTGGATGAATAAGCATTCATCTGATATGTATCAGCTTCCTTTGCGAAATTTTTAGGAATCTTCCACTTTGTATCGATAATGTCCATCATACCTGAAGCTTTTTTTATTGTTATATCCGGTCTTAAGCCAACATACCTTTTTGCGTCAGAATCTCTCTCCAATAAATAATTACCCTTCATCTGATAAATAGCATTATTTCCAAAAACCATCTTCGATACACGGTATATAAACAATTCATACAAATCATTCATATTAAACAGCATCATACTTATTGAGGTGTTTCCGGCACTTAGTGTACTAAAAATATTATTCAAAAATAAGACACCGTACCTGTACGCTTCTTCTGCTCTATGATTTGTAGAATTGAAAACTATAGGCTTTGAGAGCGCTTTTTCCTTTGTAACAGTGGCAATATCATCAAAGACAGGTAACAAATATTTGATACGTCTCTTATTTTGATTGTCATTACTTACCTTATACATCTGAATAAGGCACAACTTCATAAATCTATTAATCTCGTTATCTGCCGTAAACTTTGAAAAACGGCACCAGAATTTTGTCGGATCCAGCACATTTCTCGAAAACTGTTTTCCAAATAAAATCCTACCTTTTACTCGATTAATATTATGGTCTATCTTCTTATAAGAATGCTGCAATCCCTCTTTTATATACTTTTCTAACGAATTCAAAAAAGTATCAATCAACATCTCTATCAAAGAATTTTTTTGCATCTGTGCCATGCCGGGCATTTCACGAACAGATGGATTTTGATGTGAAACCGTTATCATTCTCATCAATACCATCCTTAAATCCTCGGTCGATACATATCCATACAACTTTGGCAATATCTCAATATTAAGGTCCTTTAAAGAAATAGTTCCAACCCAATGTTGTGCAACCAATTTCTTATATCCCCACTTAAAAACCGGCTCATCATCCATAATTACCGTTTGAAGAGCCAATGCATCTTCTTTGGAGATTACATTACGTGAAACATCTCTTTTATCTCTTATATGAAGTTGGTCGAATTCTTTTACAATAATTGTATCTATCATACGTATATCTGCTCTAATGAATCTTTTGTAATATTCTCTGATACAGAAAAATGTTTCTTATCATCAATCATGTAATCCCCTGTATAAGAGAAATAGTCATCTGCCACTAAATCTGTATGTTTGTATATAGCTGTTATACGCAAATCGCCATTATCATCCAAATCATTGAAAACCATCTGAATCTTTTGTACATCATCATAGAAATATTCTTCTAAAAGAGGTACTACTGAATTTCTAATTACATTTGCTATATCATCCAATGTTTTACAACCAATAAACAAAGCGTGTCCAAGCAAATGCTGTGAATCCAGTAAAATCTCGATTCTAGCATTCAAAGCATTAAACAATTTTATTAAATCAATACCACCAATATTATGCGCATCAATTCCCTGCAAATCCAATTCTTCCTCTATAACTTTTGCACTTGGCAACATTGGTCTGAATTTAAAACGTCTTCTCAATGCAATATCTATCTGGTCGATGGAACGGTCAGCAGTATTCATTGTTCCGTATACATTGATATTTGAAGGTACCGAGAAAGGTGTCTTTGAATAAGGCAGAACCACAGACAATGCACCCGTTTCTCCTTCTCTTTTATCAATTTCAATTAAACTTATTAACTCTCCAAAAATCTCTGATATATTTCCACGGTTTATTTCATCAATAAAAATTGCATAAGGCTTTTCCTTATGTCCAGCAGCCCTATCACACAGAGATTTGAAAACACCATCCTTTGGCGAATAATCAATACTCTTTGTTGCTGAAATATATTCTGGCCTGATTCCTTCTATAAAGTTTTCATAAGAGTATGATTGATGAAAAGTAACGAAATCATATCTTTTTGTTACCCCTGCTGTACTCAAAAACTTCTTGAAGAAATCTGCTCTTGCTTGTTGCACTCTGATTAAATCCACATACCATTCACCTGGGTTTGTTGTAAAAAATATTCTTGGTTGTTCTCTTGTAACCCCTGGAATAGGTGGCTGTTCAATATTATGCTTATCTAACACAGCAGCGACATTAATAGTTACTCCCAATCCTAAACTATCAACCTTGGTCTGAATATCCTTAGTCGGCATCTTACCTTGATTCTGCAAAAGCACCATAGTTATCAAAATCCAGTCCTTTGATTCCAATGTGTAGGCACTACGAAGTTGTGCATCATTGATATCATAATCAATGTAATCGTTCATAAGTGACTGTAACAGATAAGTCTTTCCTGTTCCTGGAGGTCCATAAAAAATAATATTCTCTGCCATGTGTTTTATCCTTTCAAATATTTTAATCCTGCTAAAAATGCACTACCACTTGTAATAGTTGAATGACCATATTTTGCATCATACACCTGCTTAAGTTTACGAACCTTTGCTGGAGAAATATATCCTAAATGCTCCATATAATACTCAACATCTTTAATTCTCAACTGTGGCTTTCTAGGGTTTCCACCTTCTAAACGGTCTCGAGCAGTATTGTAATTTACATCCAATCCATAATGTATCATAACGTCAGATAGGAAACTTCCTATGCTATTATTAGGACAATCTAAAGATAGATATCGAATCACCTGTTTAGCTGCACTAGCATCCGGTGTGCCCCTTCCATCAATTACACCAATAATAAATGCTTTCTGAACATCCCGTGAAGAAGAAAAAAGTGCTGTTTTCAAATCTGGTATTTCTGCAAGCAAATCTACTAAACCTGTCGATTCAAAAAATGTGCTAAATCCCGGAAGTCTATTTTTGCCAGAATCAAGCGAGGTTCCTTTTATATTATCTTTCATTACTGTATAGCCATTGACTTTTGCAGAAATAGTACTTACAAAATCAAAATGCTCTGCTGTCTCTGTGGATGTCGAATATGTAGGGTTGTACCTTACTGGTGCTGCCCAATATGTCTTTCCACTACTTATAACTTTCTCATCGGCTGCATATATCCCACCAAGGAAGTAAGCAACCTCTTCTGTTAAATATCTAGTACCCGTGTTAATCTTTGCATCATAAACTACATATGTTGGCATATTTTTGTCCTTTCTATACCAGCACAAGGCAAGGATACCCTTGCCCGGCTACTGATAGTTTGTCTTATTTTGTCATTTTATTTACTCATATCTTCAAGAATTGCATCTGCAACTGCTTTTGCAAGTAAAGGTGGTACTGCATTCCCAACCTGTTTCATTTGTGATGTCTTGGTTCCAAAGAAATGAAATGAATCAGGAAATGATTGTATTCTAGCGGCTTCTCTCACAGTGATAGCCCTATTCAAATACGGATGTGTAAATTTACCAGATGAAGGCGTATCAAATCGTGTTGTTATCGTAACCGAAATATCCTCAGCATCCATTCTTTCCCATGTTCCGCTGTAAATGGATTTTGTTAAATGCTCTGGTGGAAGATACTCTTTTCCTCCTTTTGGAGGAATCATTTCCAATCTTTCAAGTGCCACCTTCGAATGTTTCGTAGCAATGTGATTATAAACTTTGTCACTAGCACCTCTCATCATTCTTTGATAATCCGATTCCGGCTCTTTAATATAATCCGAAATTTCAGCACCTTCCCCCGAATTCAAATAAGCCAAATCACTAATTGCTTCCCAAATGGTTGTCCTTTTTTCTTTTTTCTTCGGCATTTCAACTTGAGTAACACCACGTTTGCCAATAATAAATGCTCTATGTCTATTCTGCGGCACTCCGTAATCTGCTGCACACAAAACCTGTGCATTAATCGTATATCCTAATTCTGTAAACATTTTTTCTAATTCCTGCTTAAAAAATCCTTTTTCAGCAGTTAGAAGATTAGGTACATTTTCCATTACAAAGTACTCTGGCTGAACTTCTTTTACCACTTCCACAAAATATCTGAAGAGAAAATTTCTTGGGTCGTTAATTGTTTTCCTTTGACCTTTTTGAGAGTAGCCTTGGCAAGGTGGACCACCCACTACCAATGTGACTTGCCCCTTGAATTTTCCAAAAGTTTCATGAATTGGAAGTTTGGTAATATCATCAACAACCATATTTGCTCCTATACGGTTTTTTATATAGGCTTCCGCTATTGATGCATCATACTCATTTGCAATTAATGTTTCAAAACCAGCTTGTTCAAATCCTAATGAAAGTCCACCGACACCTGCAAATAAGTCAATCATTTTCAATTTATTCATCTTTAATCACACTATCAAGCCTTTCTTTAGAATTTTGATAATATTCTTTGTCAATTTCTGAACCGACAAATTTCCGGTTATGCATCAAAGCTGCAACTCCAGAACTTCCACTTCCTGAGAAAGGGTCAAAAATTACATCATTTTCATTTGTTAATATTGTCACAAAATGTTCCAATAATTGTATAGGCTTTTGAGTCGGATGCTTTCCAAATGTTTTTTCACTCCCCGGCGTTACCGAAGTTTCAACAAAATCATGTATCGCTTTTCCACCATTATTAAATGTACCTGTGTGTGATTTATATGTAAAATAAATCCACGCTTCAGTAGAATTAATGAAATGTAAATTCATGTTTCTTGGCATTGGATTTCTTTTATGCCAAATCCCTGTGGTCTTATAATAAAATCCATGTTTCTCAGCCAGTTTGATTATTGATTCAACCTTAATAATTGACATAAACATTATAACAGAACCTCTAGTTTTAATTACTCTTGCGAGTTCTGAAAACATTTCATCCATGTCTCTTTCCCATTCATCAAACTCCAAGTCATCCCATCCGGCAGCACCGAAAAAATTATCACGCATTGCCTTAAGATTAGTTGCTCTATTCTTCATAAATAGTCCTAAGTTATATGGTGGATCCGTCAGAACTAAGTCTATCGAATCATCAGCCATCTTTTTCATTGCATCCATACAACTTTCATTATACAGACAGTATTTTTCGTCCATTGAGTTCCTCCATCTAAAATGCTCTTAATTAATCTATTGCACTTCTACCACTTTTTACCCATGCGTCAAGTTCAGAGCATTTGAATTTCCACTGTTTCCCGATTTTATGAGCAGGTATACCATTTCCCTTTCTTATCCAATCACGGACAGTTCCTGGCTTAACACCTAAATAATCGGCAGCTTCATCTATGTTAATCCATTTTTCAACATTTAATGAGTCCATGTTTGTTCCTCCACGTTTCTCTATAAACAATAATCCCTCGAATAGCATTATACAACAAATCAAGTATATTATCAATCCGTTTGTTACGGTTTGTTATGGTTTGTTATGGTTTTTCAATGTGCATTTCAACATCCTCTTTAACCTTTATTTTAAGGCCTTCAAATAAAAAAAGTGAGAGTTATAAACTACTAGCTCCCACTTTTCAATGCTATTTTTTATGCAAGGATTTTAACTTTTTTTTCTTGGCTACTCATAACTTCTTTATTTCAGCTTACTTATGTGATATACTTCATTTATCTATATTCGGAGGTTTTCTATGCAACTTGAATTAGGATTATTTGATAAGGCTATCTATCTAATAGCTTTACAACTCAATCAGCCTTTCACCATTGATGAGTGGACTTCTGCTGTTCAAATAGAACACCCAACATGGACACAAAAAAACATTAAGGGGCGTACAAAAGAAATGCTACGTCAGAATATTCTTTCCAAACATTCACAGGGATTTAAATGCTACTACTCCTGTTTGGTAAGCCGTGAAGATTTCCTTGCAGCAGAGTTTGTTTCTAACGGTTCATTTGATACACACAATAACCCATTCATATGCGGCATGTAACTTTATGCCGAAATCTTATTCCCTTGCATATGAAATATCTCGTGCCTCTGAAATCGTATCAGATGTAAGTAAAGTATCAAGCATCGCCCATACCCTTCCTGTCGGATACAACTTACCTGTTTTAACTATATGTGCAGGTTTAATCGCAGGTCCCAATTTATAAACAAAGTGGTCCATATCACACTCCACATCTGGCATTTCCTCAAATTCCTCATGCAAATTACGAGTTACGATATAATCTTCAATATGATGAATAGACTGTAACTGTCCATAATACCTAAAACCTATGTAGTTTGGTGGTGTTTTAGGCCATCCTTTTCTTCCTCCCCCGATAGGATGAAAATATCTTCCGCGTTTTTCTACAAAATCTATCCATGTCAACTCACAGTTATCTGGATGTCCTGTACCAACTGATACCACATATACCCAATTTGAATCTTTTGACTGCATTGTCATTATTCCTCCTAAGTATTCCATCAATTCTTTCAGTAAGTTCCGTTGTGCTATACTCGAACCTACTCTTGACTCATTTGCTAAATCATATATACGCGCCCATGACAAATGCAGCACAGGTATTCCATTCACTTCATGAAAAGGAAGATAGGATTTCGCATACTCTTTACTGCACTCTGACATAGATACAATGGCTTTCTGCTTTGCTCCACTTTGCACAATTGCTTTTCTTTCCGAATAAAGTGTCAGCTGCTCGGCATAGGGCAATATCCACCCTCTCTTTGCTTCAACTATGATGAAAAATGATTCATCATCAGTAATCTCTAAATCAGTTATTCCTTTGTCTTTTTCAAATTCCTGATAACCAATTCTTACCATTTCCGGATTAATATCAATATTCAAAACTTCTGCTATTATCTTTTTCATAAATACCGGACATTTGCACAAAGCCCATGCAATACTCTTTGTAATATCGTTTTCGAGCGTTCCTATCAACTGAAATACGCTTGTAACTTCACTACCATGCGACATTAATTCACTCATGTGACATCTCCATTCTTTTTTTTACTATTCCAATTATATCACATATATGTCTCTTTTTCTTCTAAATAAATTCTATCATCCTTGTTGTACCAAAAATGGATCCAAACAGGCAATCTTGACTTTCTTCATTTTCCATGATATATTTCTATCGAACATTTGTTTGCATCTTCAAAGGAGGTATTTATGGCTGCAATAATCTCACACGGTCTACATGACTGTACACATTTAAAGATTGTATCCGTCATTTCATCATTTGACTGTGAAGGAAACATAATGCCCCTCTATGTACGAATCGGTGAAGAATCACTTAAAATCTATAATGCATACCAATCTGAGTCCACCTTTAATCTTCTCCACTTCAAATGCGAGGTCATGGACTGTGATCGGGTCAAACCAATCAAGCTGACATACCACATCAACGACCACAAATGGAGTATGCCTGTAAAATAAAACTGTTCCACAGTCGCAATGACCGTGGAACTTTCCTTTTTATTCCGCTGAAGCAAAAACTTCATCACGCTTGGTTATTATAAGTCTACCGCCTTCGCATTTAACCGTGATGGGTGTCCCCGGAAGAAACTCTAACTCACGCAGCCACTTCCCCTGTAATCGAATTTCAGGAACAACCTCCTGTTGTGCGTACTTCTCGTATACTTTCAAATCTCTATAATCCTTAAAAGCCATAAAACTCCTTTCGTACCTTTTAACCTTTACTTGCTATCGTTAATAGGGTATTCACTTTCCCCTTTATTCTTTGCCCCTGTGTTGCGTTATCAGGAATCATACAGGCATAATTCCACGTTTGAAAGCCTGAAAACGCCTTATTTTAAGCCACTTTTACACGAACCCTATCGTTGACTTGTATCGGCACTAACGTCCTTTTGTTCATAGCTGCAAACAATAGAAAATCTGCTGGAAACCGGTAGGTTCCTCTCGTCCGGATAATCTGTATCTCTCTCTCCTCCAGCGGCTGGCGCAGAACCTCCAGCACTGTCTTTGGAAATTCTGCCAGCTCGTCCATCATCAGTACCCCACCGTGAGCAAGACTGATTTCTCCAGGCGATGGCACGATTCCGCCTCCGATCAGCGCCGCTTTGGTAGCCGTGTGGTGAATCTGCCGGAAGGGACGCTGTCTGATTCCCGCCTGTTCTCCCAATAGTCCTGCCACACTGTAAATCTTGGAAATCTCCAGCAGTTCCTCTTTGGACATCGGCGGAAGAATGGTGGAAATCCGCTTTGCAATCATCGTCTTACTGGCCCCCGGCGTCCCGATCATCAGAATATTATGCTGACCGGATACCGCAATTTCTGCCGCTCTCTTTGCTGCATGCTGCCCCTGAATATCCGCAAAATCAGGTATTTCATTCCCACATAGCTGACTGCTTTCGTTTTCCAAACCATCACGAATCCGCTGCTTCTGCTCTGCCAGATAAGATTCCTTGTCACTGAGAAAATCAAGGACATCCATCACCTTTCCCACCCCGATAATTTCCATATTATCTACCAATTGACCTTCCATTACATTTTCCATCGGTACAAGACAAGCTGTGCACCCTCTGCGTTTTGCTTCCATCACAATCGGCAGAACTCCTGGAACCTTCAGCACCTCACCGTTGAGTCCAAGTTCTCCCACTGTCATGATGTTTTCCAGTTTTCCCTCCTCCAGATACGAAAATGTCTCCAGCAAGGCCAGCGCGATTGGCAGATCAAAAGATGACCCTCTCTTTTTCACGGTGGCCGGTGCCAGATTGATAATGATTTTCTTCGGTGGAACCGAAAAGCCAGAATTAATAAGTGCAGTCTTCACCCGCTCGCCGGCTTCCTTCACCTCCCCCGAGAGATACCCCACCATATGAAACATCGGCAGACCATTACTGACATCTGCCTCCACATGCACCAACTCTACATTCATCCCGTCAAGTGCCGCAGATAATACTGTACTAAACAATAAACAACACTCCTTTCCTGATATCTGATTGATATCTTGTCCGCTGACATTTTTACAGTTCACATCGCCACGCCGTCTGCTGAGTAAATAAGCCACCCGCCAATGTGTTCCTATGTCATTCTCACAAATTGGAATTCTCTGACTGATCCGCCAGAATCTTTGATACTCTGATACAATTTCAGGAAAAAGAATCTCCTGAGAAATGTGTAATTACTATAGCACACCATCCATCGATATGCAATTCTTTTTCAAAAGAATTCATCAGAGAGTTTTGCATATTTTCCGATTACTGTGTTCCATGCCATGCGCTTGCCACACTGGAATGGAGAAGATTCGGTTTTGGGAAAAGCACAAAATTCACTGTTGCCACATAGACTATATCAAATGGACTCTGAGGTGCCTTTTTTGAAGTCTTTTCCTCCTCCGCTTACGGAAGCCGAAGAAAAATATTACTTGCAAAAGTATACAGAGGGAGATTTAACAGCCAAGCATCTTTTAATAGAGCACAATCTCCGCCTGGTAGCTCACATCATTAAAAAATATCAGAATCTGGGCGAAGAACAGGATGACTTGATTTCCATTGGCACAATCGGTCTAATCAAGGCAATTATGACATTCAACCCCGAGAAGAAAGTGCGTCTCGGCACCTACGCCGCGCGATGCATAGAAAATGAAATTCTGATGCTTCTTCGTTCCCGAAAAAAATCTTCCAAAGAAATTTCTCTCTATGAGCCCGTGGGCACAGATCGGGAGGGAAACGAAATCCGGCTCTATGATATCATGGAGACAAAGGAGGATTCTATTCATGACAAGGTCGACCTCAAGGAAGATATTTTGAAACTCTATCAAAGCCTTGAGCAAATCCTCTCTCCCAGAGAACGGCTTGTCCTGAAAATGCGTTATGGTCTGTATAATGAAGAAGAATATACGCAGCGGGAGATTGCCAAAGAGCTTGGGATCTCTCGTTCTTATGTTTCCCGCATAGAAAAAAGTGCGATAGAAAAACTTCGCACTTTCTTTTAAGTATCCCTATGTATTTTCCGGGCGGATACCGCCTGTACTTCATGCTCCTCTGACCAGAGCTGCTTAAAGACATTCCTCTGCATTTTCTTCTCTTCTCCGGAGAATATCGTACTGGCTTGCCGGAGCATCCAGCTCAACCAGAAGTTTCTGCTTCGGATGGGGTGCGCTCTCCTGCGCTGCTCCATCTTCGTCGTAGATTGCCTTTACTGTGACCGGCGTATTTTCCCCGTCCGGCTTCATGATTTCAATCTGCTCACCCACTGAAAATTTATTGCGCTGTTCAATCTGATAAAGGCCATTCTGCTCAGCCTCAATGATTCCAAGATAAGTGTACCCCTTCACATAGGTATTGTTGTCATAAATCTGTGTCGTCTCATCCGGTTTTCCAAAGAAGAAACCTGTGGTAAACTGACGATAGGTACAGCTTGCAATCTGTTCCAGATACCATGGCATATTCTGCTCGTAGAGCTTCGGATCCTTCCGGTAATCATCGATTGCCTTACGATAGGTTCTTGCCACCGTTGCAACATAGAGCGCCGTTTTCATCCGTCCCTCAATTTTCAGACTGTCAATCCCCGTATCTAGAAGCTCCGGAATATGCTCAATCATACAAAGGTCCTTGGAATTAAAGATGTAAGTTCCTCTCTCATTCTCATAGACTGGCATATATTCGCCCGGCCTGGTCTCCTCCACTACTGCGTACTTCCAGCGGCACGGATGCGTACAGGCTCCCTGGTTGGCATCCCGTCCGGTAAAGTAATTGCTCAGCAGGCATCTTCCCGAATAGGAAATGCACATGGCACCATGGACAAAGGTCTCAATTTCCAGATCTGCCGGAATGTTCGCACGCAGCTCCTTTAACTCTGCCATCGAGAGCTCTCTTGCCGAAACCACACGGGAGGCGCCCTGCTTATACCAGAAATTATAGGTAGCATAATTCGTATTATTTGCCTGTGTACTCACATGGCGCTCAATTTCAGGGCAGATTTCCTTTGCAATCTCAAACACCCCAGGGTCGGCAATAATCAGTGCATCCGGTCCAATTTCCTTTAATTCGGTGAAATACTCGCGTACCCCCTCCAAATCATCGTTATGAGCCAGAATATTCGCTGTCACGTACACTTGCACACCATGTGCATGGGCAAATGCGATTCCAGCCTTCATATCCTCCATAGAAAAGTTCTTTGCCTTTGCGCGAAGTCCAAAAGCCTCACCGCCAATATATACCGCATCGGCGCCAAATATAACTGCAGTCTTGAGCACCTCCAGGCTGCTTGCTGGAATTAATAATTCTGGATGTCTTGTCATTTTTTTATTTCCCTTTCATTTCTACTTTTTCACACTGACTGCCACGCCATCTCCAAGCGGAATCACCGAAGTCACAAGGCTCTCTTCATGCTTCAGCTCGTAGAGATATGCTCTCATACGGCGATGAATGGTCCGATTTCTCCGCTCCACTGCAAACCGTGACTCTATGATATCTCCATCCTGCAGTACATTGTCAGAGACGAGTACGCCCCCATGCTCCAGAAGACGAAGTACCTCCGGCATGTAATAGATATACTGTGCCTTTGCGGCATCCATAAAGATAAAATCATAAGAACCGGTAAGGCTCTTTAAAGTCTCCAGTGCATCGCCTTCTAAAAGCTCAATCTGCTCTTCTTTTCCGGCACGCCTGAAATTCTCCCTTGCAATAGGGATTCGTTTTTCATATTTTTCTATTGTTGTAATCTTACAACCCTCAGAAACATTTTCACTCATCAATAACGCAGAGAAACCTACGGCAGTCCCGACTTCCAGGACGCGCATAGGTTTTTTCATGGCTAGGAGAACCTTCAGAAAGCTCTGCATCTCCTTGCGGATAATCGGCACATAATCTGCCAGAGCTTCCTGTTCTATGGTCTCAAGTACCTCACTGTTCTCTGTTTCTAAGGAGTTGATGAAGGTTACGATTCTTTCATCTACAATCATATCCTACACATCCATAATAATCGGAATTATCATCGGTCTCCTCTTTGTCTTTTTCCAAATATAGTCATTCATGGTATCTCTGACAACTACTTTAATCTTATTCCAGTCCGCATTCTTATTCGCAAGACACTTATCGAGAGCTTCTGTCATGACTCTCTTTGCTTCATCCATCAGCACTTCTGACTCTCTCACATATACGAATCCTCTCGATACAATATCCGGACCTGCAAGCAGCTGATTGGTTCCCTTCTGAAGGGTGAGCACTACGATCAAGATACCGTCCTCCGCAAGATGCTGACGGTCACGAAGCACGATATTGCCCACATCACCGACACCAAGTCCATCCACCAGGATGCTTCCTGTATGAACCTTATCAACCACCTTCGCACTGTCATTATCCAGCTCCAGAACATCCCCTGTCTGCATCAGGAAAATATTTTCCTTTGGAATTCCGAGGTTCGCTGCAATGGCCGCATTCGCTTTGAGATGCTTATATTCTCCATGCACCGGCATCGCATACTTTGGCTTCACCAGTGAATAGATTAGTTTTAATTCTTCCTGGCAGGCATGTCCAGATACGTGGGTATCCTGGAAAATCACATCTGCGCCAAGGAAAGACAGTTCGTTGATAATCTTAGAGACTGACTTTTCATTTCCTGGAATCGGGCTGGAACTGAAAATAACCGTATCGGTAGGCTGAATCGTAATTTTACGATGAACTCCGGCTGCCATTCTAGAAAGAGCTGCCATGGACTCACCCTGACTTCCTGTCGTAATCAGAACTGTCTTTTCCGGCGGATAATTCTTCAATTGGTCAATTTCAATCAGGGTGTTCTCTGGAATATCCAGACATCCAAGTTCCGAAGCGATTCCGATGATATTGACCATGCTTCGACCTTCCACGACTACCTTACGTCCATATTTGTAAGCAGAATTGATGATCTGCTGTACACGGTCTACGTTGGATGCGAAGGTCGCGATAATCATCCTCGTATTCTGATGCTCTGCGAAAATGTGGTCAAATGTGATACCGACCGTCTTCTCCGACTGGGTGAATCCCGGACGTTCCGCGTTGGTACTGTCGGACATCAGGCACATAACACCTTTCTTTCCAATCTCTGCAAATCTCTGCAGATCAATGGCATCTCCGAATACGGGTGTGTAATCTACCTTAAAGTCTCCTGTGTGCACCACGATTCCTGCCGGTGAATAAATTGCAAGGGCAGAAGCATCCTGAATACTATGATTCGTCTTAATGAATTCGATTCTGAATTTTCCTAAATTGATGGACTGTCCGTGAGTCACAACTTTTCTTCTGGTAGAACGAAGTAAATTGTGCTCCTTAAATTTTCCTTCAATGATTCCCATTGTCAGCTTTGTTGCATAAATCGGAACATTGATTTCCTTCATTACATATGCCAGTGCGCCAATGTGGTCCTCGTGACCATGAGTGATTACGAAGCCTTTCACTTTCTTTATATTGTCCTTCAAATATGTGATATCCGGAATAACCAGATCAATTCCGAGCATATCATCAGCCGGAAAAGCCAGACCACAATCTACAACAATTATGCTGTCCTCATATTCGAAAACAGTAATGTTCATTCCAATCAGTTCAAGTCCTCCCAAAGGAATGATCTTCAGCTTTGAGTTGTTGCTTTCTTTCTTCAAAAAATTTTACCTCCATTTTTTATTTATATAATTTTTTTCAATTTCTTTTCTTTTATCAATGTGCAATTCTACTTTCCCAGACAACGAAAAGAAGATGGCGTGTCTTCACCCCATCAACTAATCTGCTATGAAAGTTCAATATCAACATCGTCCAATAGTTCTTCAAACACTTTCGAAACTGCCATAAGTTCTGTGTCATCTTCCACAATCTCATAGAGGCTGTCTCTGTCCTGATCCGCACTCGTGTCCTTTAAGATCAGACATTCTGCATCATCATCCTCTGAATCAGTGACAAGAATGTACGTAACGCCACTGACTTTTGTCTGTTCCAGCACGAAAAAATCCACTGTCTCTTCCGTGTCTTCGAACATAAATTTAATCTTTTCCATATAACTCCTACTCAGATACCATATTCTCTTCTGATATTGTTGCCTTATCCTTTTCCAGATAAATAGAATCAAGATATCCCTGCAATATAAAAACAGCCGCTATGGTATCGACATATTTTTTGCGATCTTCTCTTCTGACCTTGCTCTCAATCAACGTTCTCTCTGCTTCTACCGTGGTAAGACGCTCGTCCCACATGATAACCGGCAGCTCTGTCCGTCTCTCTAACATCTCTTTTAGTTCCAGAGATTTTTCCGCACGTTCACCAATATCATTATTCATGTGCTTGGGAAAGCCAAGGACAATCTTCTCCACATCATACTCCTTTGCAAGAGCTTCTATCCGGGCAAGTGTCTGTCTCAGCTTATTCTCAGCTTTTCGATGAATAGTCTCAATTCCCTGTGCCGTAAGACCAAGCGGGTCGCTGATTGCCACACCGACGGTCTTAGACCCATAGTCTAGTCCCATAATTCTCATAAATTATTTATTCCCATGAATTGTGGTCAATATACGCCTTCAGCATCTCTTCCACTAATTCATCTCTTTCTACCTTCATAATCAGACTTCTGGCACCATTATGACTTGTAATATAAGTCGGATCACCTGACATAATATACCCCACAACCTGATTTACTGGATTGTATCCTTTTTCTTTCAATGCTTTATACACAATCTCAAGGATGTCCTTCGCCTGAATCTGCGGCCCCGGCTCAACCTGGAAAAATTGTGTATTACTTAAATCGCCCATTCTTACTTCTCCTCCGTTTTTCTTTCCGACTACTGTACTTATACAACATCTATCTTACCGTATATTTTCAGAAAATTCAATGTACAATTTGTGAAACTTCATCAATTTCAACATTTAGGATACAATTTGACATTTTTCTTTCTCCCGGTAGTGCAATTTTTATATATTCCTTCGTGTGGCCAACTTGACAGAGCTCGCCTTGCCACTGCATTTCTTCCTCAAACAAAACTTCAACCATTTTTCCAATAAATTTTCTTTCGTATGCACTCTGCTTCTCTTTTCCCATTGCAATCATCTGATTGCTTCGGATCGTCTTTGCATTCTCCGGGACTTGATTCTCCATCACCGCGGCTTTTGTCCCCTCACGTTTTGAGTATTTAAAAATGTGTGTCTCGTAGAAATTCACTTTGTTCACAAAGTCCATAGATTGCTGGAATTCTTCCTCCGTCTCTCCCGGAAATCCAACGATTACATCCGTTGTGAGCGCCGGGTTATCAAAGTACTTGCGCAGAAGCTCACATTTTTCATAGTATTCTTCGCTGGTGTATCTCCTGTTCATCCGCTGAAGTGTGGCATCACATCCGCTCTGCAGGGACAAATGGAAATGAGGACACATTTTCTCCAATCCGCCTATGGTCTTTGCAAACTCCTCTGTTATGATTCTCGGCTCTAACGAGCCCAAACGAATCCGGCGGACTCCTTCAATCTCATGCACGGCAAGAATCAAATCCAGTAATGTCTTCTTCTCTTCAAAATCAATTCCATAGGAACTGAGATGAATTCCGGTAAGCACTACTTCCTTGTATCCGTTTTGGGCAAGCTCTGTCACCTCGGAGATTACATCCGAAAGACTTCTGCTTCTTACCCTGCCCCTGGCAAACGGAATAATGCAGTAGGTACAAAACTGATTACAACCATCCTGTACCTTAATGTAGGCACGGGTATGCTCTGCCGTCTTACTTAAACGAAGGGACTCATATTCATCGGTGTGATTAATGTCGATAACCGCCTTTTGAAAATGAGGCTGGCTCTCCCCGAAATATTGTTCCAATATGGGAATCAGATCCTGCTTCTTGTTATTGCCAATGACGATATCTACAACCTCGTCTACCTGTCCCTTTTCCTCCTGCGCCTGCACGTAGCAGCCTGTGGCAACCACGATAGCTTCCGGGTTCAGTTTTTTCGCACGGTGAAGCATCTGTCTCGACTTTCTGTCCGCCATATTCGTCACCGTGCAGGTATTAATCACATAGACATCCGCTTTCTCATGAAAAGAGACAATCTCATATCCGTGATTTTCCAGCAATTCCTGCATAGCTTCCGTCTCATATGCATTTACTTTACATCCCAAATTGTGCAAGGCTGCTTTTCTCATATTTTTTCTCCTACTATCTTCTTGAACACCGGCCCATCTTAAATTCGCTTTCAGCAAATGGACCGATGCTGCATGTCAAGTTTTCATATAGAACCTGACACAACCATCAAAATTAACTTGTATTTATCCTTTTGTTTCTTGACTTTTAATTACCTATCTCGTAGAATATACCTATGACGTGTTCATATTGGAAAACAATTCAAGGAGGAAACATTATTATGAAAACAGTTCAAATTTCTTTAAATTCAATTGACAAAGTAAAATCTTTTGTAAACGAGATTACAAAGTATGATTATGACTTTGATTTAGTATCCGGAAGATACGTAATTGATGCAAAATCTATCATGGGTATCTTCAGCTTAGATTTATCAAAACCGATTGACCTGAATATCCACGCTGACGGTGAGATGGATGCCATCCTCGCAGCACTTGATGCTTACATCATCAAATAAAACAATGTTTTTTAGCACTCCGCATGATTGCGAGGTGCTTTTTTTATGTAATAGGAAAGATCTCTGAACTTTCCTATTACATAAAGCCCCTCCGGGGGATACACGTTGCACACAAGATAAAAATGGTCAAAGGTATTATCTACACATAATCACTTCTGTTGTATCAATCGCCTGCTGATACAACTCATCAATCTTCTCTTCCAGCTTCTGTTCGGACTTGATAATCCGCTCCAGGTTCGGTTTGGTCACCGGATGCTTTGCTACAAAAATGGTGCAGCAATCCTCAAATGGCAAAATGGAAGTCTCATAGGTATCAATCTTTAAGGCCACATCCACGATCTCCTGTTTATCAAATCCAATGACCGGGCGATACACCGGAAGTGTACATACATCATTGGTCGCGGCCAGACTCTGCATCGTCTGGCTGGCAACCTGTCCGATACTCTCTCCCGTAATTAATCCAAGGCAGTTATTCTGCTTTGCAAAATGTTCTGCAATCTTCATCATATAACGTCGCATGAT
Source organism: Hespellia sp. (assembly GCA_028689735.1). Lineage (GTDB taxonomy): Bacteria > Bacillota > Clostridia > Lachnospirales > Lachnospiraceae > Hespellia. Next base: position 67,898 of record JAQVCP010000005.1, read on the forward strand.
AATCGTAAGCTCTTCGTGTGGACACTTCTCATAAATATAAAGCTGGATATCTGTAAAGTTCACCACATGAAGCTTGATCGGTCCGGAATATTTTGCTACTAATTTTGCCAGGTCAACTACTTTTTCTTTTGCACGTTCGCTGGTATACGGGGGTGCATGGAAATAAGTTGCTTCCAGTCCCACACCGCGCTTCGCGATCATATATCCGGCAACCGGGCTGTCGATTCCACCAGATAAAAGAAGCATGGCTTTTCCATTGGTTCCCACCGGCATTCCTCCCGCACCTGGAATAATCTCAGAATACAGATAAATTTCTTTTCGGATTTCAACATTCAAGCGGATATCCGGATGGTGTACATCCACCTTCATCTCTGGAAATGCATCCAGGATCACACCTCCAAGCTCGCAGTTGATCTCCATGGAATTCAGCGGATAGCTCTTTCTCTCTCTGCGTGCTTCTACTTTGAAGGTCTTATTTTTATCAGGATACACTTCGGCCACATAAGCCTCTACATCCTTTTTCAGCTGTTCAAATCCCTGATCTTCCAGACGCACCACCGGGCAGATTCCAACAATACCGAACACTCTCTTCAGGCTCTCTACGGTCTCTTCATAATCGTATTCCCCCTCTGCATCTACATAGACGCGTCCTTGTGCCTTATGCACATTGAACTCTCCATCTACATCTTTCAGGGCGTAGCGCATCTGACGCACCAGTGCATCCTCAAAAAGATAACGGTTCTTTCCCTTGATTCCGATCTCACCGTATTTAATCAAAAATGAATGAAATTTCATGGTTTTTCCTCTTTCTTTTCTCAAGCAGTCCAGCCCGGTCCGCTTTTTTGCAAACCAGACCAGACCGCCCATTCTTCTAATCCTTAGTGTCTCGTATATTTTCGAAGCATTGGAATACAATTATATAGGGTTTCCAGCGTATAGTCAATTTCTTCTTTTGTCGTAAATTCCGATAAACTGAACCGAAGCGTAGACTCCAGATACTCTACCGGAGTGCCAATTCCTCTCAGAACACCGCTGATTGCCGGATGGTTGGATGCACACGCCGAGCCGGAAGAAACATAGATTCCTTTTTCTTCCAGTGTGTGCAAAAGTACCTCGCTCCGGATTCCTGCAAAACCTGCACTGATAATATGTGGTGCGGAATCTTCTCCGGTAAGCCCATGAATCCGGGTATTCTCTATCGTCAAAATTCCCTCGATCAACTGTTTTTTCAATTCCCGCATTCGGATTACATTTTCATCCAAAGAACTGTAGATTCTTTCGGATGCAACGCCAAGCCCGGCGATACCAGGTACATTTTCCGTTCCTGAGCGCACATTTTTCTGCTGCTCTCCACCGAACATGATTGGCTTGATCTTCACCTTTTCATTGACATATAAGACTCCCATCCCTTTCGGTCCATGAATCTTATGGCTGCTGACCGACAGCAGGTCAATTCCCATTCGTTTGGGATAGATACGGTATTTTCCAAAACCCTGAACAGCATCCGAATGAAACAGTATGTTCCGGTTATAACCTTTTACGATATGGATTGCTTCTTCAATCGGCTGCACCGAGCCAATCTCATTGTTTACATACATGATGGACACGAGAATCGTATCCTCGCGCAGTGCTTTCTTTAATTCATCCAGACTGATTTTTCCATTTTCATCCACTGGAAGATATGTGACGCTAAATCCTTCCTCCTCTTCCAGATACTGCATGGTATTGAGGATGGCCGGATGTTCGATTGACGAAGTAATCAGGTGCTTTCCCCGACGCATATTGGCGCGGGCTGTACCGATCAGTGCCAGGTTGTCGCATTCCGTTCCACCGGAGGTAAAGAAAAGTTCCTTCTGATTCACTTTCAGAATCTTCGCAAGCTTTTCTTTGGAATCTTTTATATAATGTTCCGCATCGATACCCTTCTGATGCATAGAAGATGGGTTTCCATAGTCTTCACACATAACTTTTCCGACGATAGCTTTCACTTCATCGTAACACTTTGTAGTCGCTGAATTATCTAAATATACTTCCATTGTACTTTCCTTTTCCTGTTCTCATTATTAACTTATGTCACTCTTCTTCCAAATGATACATCAAAACCGAAAGACATGCCAGCCCTGCCGTCTCTGTACGCAGAATTCTTCTGCCTAATGTGATGGGGACTGCGCCTACTTCCAGACTAAGCGCTACTTCCTCTTCCTCAAAGCCGCCCTCCGGTCCGATGAAAAACCCCACGGACTGTCCGGGTCTGATTTTCTCCACAATCTCTCTCGTCTTTTTCATGCCCTCTGCCAGCTCATAAGGGATCAGGACAATATCCAGATTACATGCATATTCCAGTGCTTCTCGAAAACTCATCACATCTGTCACCTTTGGGATAATCCCACGACCCGACTGCTTGGCACCACTCTGCGCAATGGTATTCCACCGCTCTACTTTCTTCTTCGCCTTTTTATCATCCAGTTTCACAACCGCACGCTTCGTAGAGACTGGTATAATCTCGTAGACTCCCAGCTCTACTGCTTTCTGCACGATTAGTTCCATCTTGTCACTCTTTGGCAGCCCCTGAAAGAGATATATCTTAGACGGAAGTTCTGTGTCCACATGCACTTCTTCTTTGATACAAAGCATTACTTCCTCTTCCTGAAATGTTTCAATCTCACAGAGATATTTTTTATTGTTGCCATCGCTGACCATGACTTCTTCCTGTTCTTTCATCCGAAGTACATTTTTCATATGATTCACATCGGAGCCCTGAATCATGATATGTTGTCCGGATACCTGCTGTGGTGTAATAAAAAAATGATGCATTTGATTTCCTCTAATTCTTTCTTGCTGTCACAGAGACCCACTCGCCCTGATAATTTGTTTCAATCACTTCGAGACCGGCCTCTTCCATCGCCTTTTTTACTCTGAATTCTTTGTCATTATCATGGATGATTCCACTGGTAATGTAGACACTGCCCGGTTTCATCTGATGAATGATTACCAGCGTGAGCGGTACCAGAACATCCGCCAGAATATTGGCAGCTACGATGTCGTACTGCTCATATCCTACCTTGTCCTGAACCTCCTGATCATCAATGATGTTGCCGATCATTACTTCATAGCGTGACTCCTCCACTCCATTGACTTTCATATTCTCATAAGTCGCGTCGATTGCGCAAGGATCCAAATCTGTCCCCACAGAATAGGAGGCACCAAACTTCAACGCCAGCATCCCCAGGATTCCACTTCCACATCCCACGTCGAGAATTCTGGTGGTGTCTGTCACGAACTTGCGAATCTGACGGATACAAAGCTGGGTAGTCTCATGCATTCCGGTTCCAAAGGCAGTCCCCGGATCGATGTGAATAATCATCTTCCCTTCATCCTCCGGTTTCACCTCTTCCCATGACGGAATAATCAGGACGTCATCCACATAGAACTGGTGGAAATACTGTTTCCAGTTATTTACCCAGTCTACATCCTCAGTCTGGGATTCTTCTATAGTTGCCGCACCTACATCGACATAGGAAGCCATCTGTGCCAACTCTTCTTTCACCTGACCGAGCATCTGGTCAGCGTCTTGATCTTCCTCCAGATAAAAACTGAGATATGCCACCCCATCATCCACATCCATCTCCGGCAGAATATCCACGAACATCTGCTCTTTATCCGTCTGTGTCAAAGGAATCTTATCTTCCACCTGAACCCCTTCAATCCCCAGGTCAATCAGCATACTGCTGACAATATCCTCCGCCTCTGTTGTCGTCTTCAATCGAAACTTATTCCATTTCATCTTCTGCTTTCCTTTCTTTGTCCTGCCTCATTTTATAATGTGCTGCAATATTCATCGATTCCATTTGCGATCCCCTGTACCATCTGCTGCTGGTATGCCGGGTCATTCAGCCTGACATCCTCATCCGGGTTTGACATGTATCCCATCTCCAGAATCGTTACCGGCACCTGGCACCAGTTGATTCCCGACATGGTGTCTGTCTCAATAATGTTGCCCTGGGACGCTCCGGTTGCCGCGCTGAACTGATTCAGCACGCATTCTGACAGTCTTCTGCTGCTGTCATACAGATTGCCGTTAAATGGATTGTCCGGCGTCATACACATGGTCAGAGCCCCCTGAATAGAAGAATCTTCCGAGCCATTGGCATGAATTCGGATAAACACATCTGCTCCCGCTTCATTGGCAACGGCGGCACGCTCCGAATTACTCATATTTACATCGTGGGTCGTGCGGATCATAACCACCTGATACCCGCGGTTTGTAAGCTCCGTCTCCAGTTGAAGTGCAACGGTCAGATTCAGTTCATATTCATTGATTCCAGTAGCCGCACCACTGGTGCCCGAGGAAACTCTGGGCTTCGTCTCCGATGCACCCGGGCCGATTGGTTCCTCATTAGAATCCCCCTGCCCCTGATGCCCCGCATCAATTGCAACAATCCGTCCATTGGTCTGTGGCACAGCCGCTGCTGCCTCTTCTTCCGCTTTTTTTGCCGCTGCCGCTGTCTCTTCTTCTGTTTTTTTTGCTGCCTCCGCTGCCGCTGCCTTGGCCGCTTCCTGCTTCTTTTCTTTCTCTTCAATAACCGATTGATCCTGAATCCAAAGATTCATATCAACGTTTCCTTCAATTCCTGCTACTTTTCCCTCTTCTGAATACTGCCACATCTGAAAATCATAAGGACACTGTGGTGTATCGTTATAATCTGCATACCAGAAATCATAAGCTGTCAGCCGATCCATTTGCAATGTAAATGCCATCCACTTCAGGTTTGCATAAATCATCGGGCTGTATCCTGCATCTTTTACTGTGTTGCAGAACGCAATACAGCTATCTGTAAAACTCTCATTGGAAACCTCTAATGTTCTGGCATCCTCGTCTTTGATTTCCTCTGTATCAAACACAACAGGGCCTCTCACTTCGTAATCCTTCAAATGTTTCAGTACAAAATCCGCCTCTTCCTTTGCTTCCTTGTCTGTCACCGCCTGGGAAAAGAAATATACTCCCACATCCAGACCTGCGGCAAGTGCTCCTTCGATATTGGTCTGATAGTTCTCATCCAAAGACAAAGTTCCTTCCTTCCCATAACCACGATACCCTAACCGGATGACGGCAAAATCAATACCGCTCGCTTTCACCTGTGCCCAGTCAATGGTTCCTTGATATTTGGATACATCGATTCCAGCCTGGGAAGCAAGCCCGGTCGAGTGATCCATGTAAGACTTTATTCCTTTTTCGTCCGTCAGATTGTCATAGTCATATGTACATTTCGGGACATTCTCAAGAAGAGGTGCCTCATATTTTTTTCCGTTTATGTCCTGAAAGGTGTAAGTTGCTTTTGGGGAAGACACATCACTCTGACTCCCACTTCCAGCCTGCCCTTTTCTGGTGCACGCAGAAAGACACCCCAGACAAACCAAAAGTCCTATTATCATGATTACCACTTTTTTCATATCCAACCTCTTTCTTTGAACGGAATCAACTTCATCGGACTCCCCTGCGTCATATCTCTTGCCTTCTCTTTTACCGCTGTCTTTGCCATCTCATTTTCCTAACTTTTTCATGTAGCTATTTATAGATATAAGAATGTGGATGATTCATTTACTGTAGGTCGCCACTTTCGTCTCTTCTGCCATAAATAAAATCATACAGCACTTGAAACATTTGATTTGGTTCAATCGGCTTTGCAAGATGGGCATCCATTCCTGCCGCTTTTGATTTCTGAACATCATCGTCAAATGCATTGGCTGTCATCGCAATAATCGGAATGCTTTGCGCGGTTTCTTTCCTCATATGGCGAATGGCATTTGTGGCCTGTAAGCCATCCATTTGAGGCATGCGAATATCCATTAAAATGGCATCGTAATATCCGGGCGGAGTTTTTGCGTACATTTCAACTGCACGCACGCCATTTTCTGCATGCTCAATCATAAAGCCCTTACGTTCCAAAAGTCTTCTGGCAACCTCCACATTCAGGGGATGATCTTCCACTAAAAGAACTCTCTTCCCCTCAAAGTTGAAATCCTCCGGCAGTTCCGTCTCCTTTTCATCCCTTCTTTCGTCGAATGCTTTTTCAAAAGCAGAAATAAGAGATGATTTGAACATAGGTTTACTCATCATCATATTGACACCTGCCAGTTTTGCTTCATGTTCAATCGCAGCCCAATCGTAAGCAGTTATAATAATAATGGTAACCTCCGGGCCGACAATTTCACGAATGCGTCTCGCAGTTTCAATACCGTCCATCTCAGGCATTTTCCAGTCAATCAGAACAAGGTCGAAATATTCCTTATTATTCCATTTCTCCCTTACCATATCCACTGCTTTTCTACCACTGTCTACCCATTCCGATTTGACGCCGATTTCCTTTAAGGTAATTACCGCCTGCTGACAGACAACAACATCGTCATCCACTACAAGTGCTTTCAACTCCGCAAAATTGTAGTTATGTTTCCTTGCATATCTTGTCTTTGTTTCTTCCGTAATGCCAAGTTTCACATCCACCGTAAACTCAGAGCCCACGTCTTTAATGCTGCGAACAGTAATTGTGCCATCCATCATATCGACCAGATTCTTACATATTGCAAGACCTAACCCTGTACCGCCGTACATGGCGGTGGTGCCGGAATGTTCCTGTGAAAACGGTTCAAATAAATGTGGCATATACTCTTCAGCAATTCCGCAGCCTGTATCGTTAATGACAAATCGTATTACCGCATCATTCTTCGCTTTTTTCAACTGGCGAACACTAATGGATACCTTCCCATGCTCGGGCGTAAACTTGATTGCATTGGAAAGTATGTTAATAATAACTTGTTGGAGTTTCATAGCGTCTCCAATATAGTAATCTTCCACACTAGAGTCCACAATATTTTCATAATCAATGTTTTTTGCACCGGCCTGGGTGTAGCAAATAGAATTAATACCGTTCAAAAATTCATCAAAAGGAATCTTTTCTTTTTTCAGCAGCATCTTCCCGCTTTCAATTCTGCTCATGTCCAGTATATCATTGATCAGCGAAAGCAAAAACCGGGAGGAAATCCCAATTTTACTAATGCAGTCCATAACCTGTGCATCGTCTCCCATGGACTGCGCAGCAATAGTCGACATGCCGATAATGGCATTCATCGGTGTGCGGATTTCGTGACTCATACGTGAAAGGAAGTCGCTCTTTGCGCTATTCGCCTGCTCTGCGGCGAGAAGCGCTGTTTGTAACATATTGTGTTGCTGCTGTTGCTGGTTAAACAAATCTGTGACGTCACTCCGTGTAATGACGACCTGCTGACTTGGCTTATCTAAATAGGCATACTGTATTCTTTTTTGACGGACAGTGCCATCAGGTTGTATGACTCCGCAAGTCATAGAAAACATTTTTTTCTCTTTAAGATTTTTTTTGATTTTCTCCGGCATCATTTCCTGGCTGACGCGCTCTGCATCCTCCGCAATTACGATTTCTCGGTTTGTCCGCATAAGAGAATTCACATAATCATCGCTACTCTCCTCAGGTAATGGTCCATTCTCTGTATTTCCAAGATACAGTTTGTATCGGTTGTTTTTTAGATCCACATACGCAACATAGTCATGCTCAATTTTAGAAACAGCTTTAATCATACCATCTTTGATTTTTTCCTCATTGATGTCGTAGGTATACATAAAGGACATCACATCTTTGGTTTGCTGATTTTTGTATGACTTCACGGTAGTTTTCACCCAGATAATACTTCCGTCTCGTGCCTTACGCTGATACTCAAAGGAGAATTGTGTCTGACCGTTTTCAAATGCTTCCAGCACACGGTCACGATTCAGCATATGCCGCATCTTCTCTTTCTGTTCTTCTGTAAGTGCAGTTTCCGCCATCGTGTCTGTTCCAATTGTATAGGAAGATCCGTCATCTAAGACACCCACATTATCTTTTGCAATATAGGATTCGACAATGTCCTGTGTTATATTAGAACGTGCCTTTGCAAGAAGGTTTTCGTGTTGAACTGCTTTGGAATATTCCAGTTCTTCATTATACCGCTGTTCTGCCAGCTTTACTGCCGTTATATCCTTTCCCACTGCATAGGCGTAAACAGGCCGTCCGTTTTTGTCAAAGACACTGGTATAATCAATGTGTTCACACCACCATCCCTTTTCATCCAGAGTACGAAACCAGATATCGGCGGAACATGTTTTAACTCCCTGCTCAAGCTTCCTGTACATTTCTGTAAAATCCTTGACGGAATCCCGACGAACGAAGCCTGATTGAATGATAGAATTTGGAATATCCGTTACTACTTCCTGATGTCCATGACGCATTTTTGATGCAGGAGTCTGAATGATCTCTTTGCTTTTAATATCATAAGTCCAGAAACATACATCCGAGTTCTCGGTAGCAATACGGAATTTTTCTTCACTGAGTCGTAGTGACTCTTCCATTTCCTTCTGTTTGGTGATATCCATAACCGCTCCGTCCATGGTAGTCCTGCCGGAGTCCGTTGTGAAAATTCCGCTGCAAAGAATATAACGGATATTACCTTTGCCGGTAATCACACGCATCACCCATTCCGCATAATCGCTGCCTGCAGCCAGAGTATCATTGATTGTTTGTATTACCATAGGAAGATCCTCAGGATGCACATATTCACTACAATGGTTATGAATACGGTCAGCCATGCTCTCCTTGGTATATTCATGGATATTATAATATTTGTCATTTCCATAAAGCAAGGTGAAATATTCGTCCACAACAACAGTAAAAACGCCGCCGATTCGGGATGCACGATAAAGTTCTAACTCGTGCTTGCATTCATTTTCATTCAATTGCTCTGTATGTTTAAATTGCTTATCTAGCATTTCACTCATTCTCCTTCTTTACCGCCTTATTCTCATAAACGAATGAGTAAAGTGTACGGTACAGTAACTTCGGGTCGATGGGTTTGGACAAATGTGCGTTCATACCCGCTTTTTTCGTTTTGTCCCGATCCTCCACAAAGGCATCCGCTGTCATCGCAATAATAGGGATTGATTTTGCATCAGCCTTTGTCATATTACGAATTTGCTGCGCTGCCTCAAGACCACCCATGACAGGCATACGAACATCCATAAGTATTGCATCGTAGAAGAACGCAGCATTTTTCGTGAACTGTTGTATGGCTTGCCTGCCGTTGGCAGCCACTTCAACGATGCAGCCCTTTCGCTCAAGAAGGCGCTTTGCAACTACAATATTCAGATTATTATCTTCCACCAGAAGAATATGTGTTCCGGATAAATCCATATCAAAGCAGTCGGGGGATTTTTCTTTCTTCACATCTAATTCCGCCGTGGAAACATAGAGGTCTACCACAAATTCTGAGCCTTTTCCAATCGTACTGTATACGCTGATGGAGCCTCCCATCGCTTCAACCAGATTTTTTACGATAGCAAGCCCCAGCCCTGTGCCCGTTTGATTAAAGTCCTTATCTCGATTTTCTTGATAGAATGGCTCGAAGAGACACTTTTGAAACTCACGGCTTATGCCGATCCCGTTGTCACGAACCGTACAGCGCATTCCGTATTTTCCGTCATGGTCCGGTATATGCTCACAGGAAAATTCAATTTTGCCGCCTTCGGGTGTGAATTTGACGGCATTGGACAGCAAATTGAAAAAAATCTGTGTGAACCGGAGCTTGTCCGTAAGAATGCAGCTGATATCGCAGCTTGACTTTATGCTAAAGTCAATGTGCTTTGCCTCTATCAACGGGAGAATGACCGTTTCTATATTTTGTCTGAACTCTTTCATCGTAAACGGCTCTTCATATAACCTGATTTTCCCGCTTTCGATTTTGCTCAGATCGAGAATATCGTTGATCAGTCCAAGTAGAAAATGACTGGAGGAATCAATATTGCTTAGATACTCCGCAGTCTTGGGCGGGTTATCCTCATCCTTGGCAAGCTCGGTCATGCCGATGATTGCATTCATCGGGGTGCGGATATCGTGACTCATGCGTGCCAAAAAGTCTGATTTTGCAAGGTTTGCCTGCTTTGCGGAGACCAGTGCCTGCTCCAGCTCTTTTTGATGCCGCATCTGCTCATTATATACACTGGTCACATCAATTCTCGTCATGAGGTACACTTTTCTGTCCTTGTTAATCTGGGTAAGCTGCAGTTGTTTGCGGCGGATCTCACCGTTTTTATCATCATCCCGCATATTAAAATCAAATTTATGTACTTTTCCATTCGCAATATTTTTAAGAACATTGGCGATTTGGCTTTCTTCAACAACCCGCTCAACATCTTCTTCGCAGACAGTCTGCCTGATTATTATTTCGTTTTGTTCCTGAAATGCCTGATTTTCTGTGAAAAGTTTTTTTCCGGAGTTAACGGTATAGTCAACTGCCTTATCGCTTTCGCCGTCCACTACAACAAAAAAGTCATAATCCGTTCTGGAGATGGTTTCCATGATGGATTTCATTGCATTTTCATCCGTAGTGTCATTCGCCACAACAAAAGCATAAATATCTTTTGTTTCTGGATTTTTCATAAGATGGACATTATATCTAATCCAATAAATTTTACTGGTATCAAAAACACGAGTAAATTCGGCGGAAACTGAATAATCCCCACGGTTAAAATAATTAAGTAAAGACTGCCGATTAAATGTGGTTCTGTATTCTTCTTTGTTTTTTTCGCCGAGAATATAATCCACCGTTTTGGAAAAATAAAAATCAGCATTATGACTACCGATCCATTCCGCTAACACATGGAACTGACTATCTCCGTCGACAATCGTATTTTGCGTCAGATTAATTTTCAAGGATTCAATAATGGTTTGCTGCAAGGCGGATCGGTAGGACATCTCTTCATCAAACTTCTTGACCGCCTCTTTTTCACGGGTCACATCTCTGCCGGCCCCAAACGCCTTGACGGGTATCCCTTTTTCATCAAATACCGTTGTATAAATGACACGCTCACACCACCAGCCAGCTTCGTCTGTGGTTTTATACCAGATATCTTCACTTACTTCTTTTTCGCCATTTTTCAGTCGTTCAAAAATGCTGTAAAAGGTTTTAAGACTATCCCCTCTGACATATCCATTTTCTACCGTTGAGTGAATATAGTTTTCAATCGTAAAGCAATTCTGCTTAATTCTGGACGAATTCGATACAACTGTCAGTACGTCATTCTGAATGTCATATTCCCATACATTGATTCCGGAGCTTTTGATTGCCACCTGATAACGCAATTGCTGCTCTTTCTCGGCCTCTTCAATGCTTTTCATCTCATCGATATCAGTGAATACAGCACAAAAGGTAGGCTTTCCATTTTGACTGCTTAAATAAGTGCAGCAGAGATTAATCCAGCGGGGCTTGCCAGATTTTGTGTTAATGCGATATGTCAACTCCAAATTGGATTGATTTTCCAATGCATTTTTTATGGTTTCATTCAGCAAAGGAACATCCTCTTCATAAGTGAGAGCCATAGCGTCATCCTCGCAAATCCGTTCGCGTTCTTCTCTCGAATAGCCCGATAATTCGCACAATCCGTCACTGTAAAACATGGTTTTTATCTTATTACCGTTAATCTCATATAATGCAATGCCACCGGGAACGGTATTGACCAGGGTGCGGTAGCTGTTTAGTGCCTCCTCTTCCTTTTTCATCAATGTCTGCATATCGTTTTTTGCCTGCATCAGCTGCTGCTGGACCTTACGTTCTTCTGTCACATCAGTATAGCTGACATAGCACAACTTTGTGTCATCCGGTTGATCAATGATTATAGCATTCAGATAGATCCAGATGTATTCCTTCCTGCAGTCATTAAATATACGATATGTATGGTTTACCGGAGTTGATGTCCGGATTGCATCGATCATCTTTGACTGAAGCTCGGCAAGGTCATCAGGATGCACATTTAAATAATCTGTTTGTTTCTGTACAGATTTTACACTTTCATCTGAATAGCCAAATATTTTATAGAAAGCCTGATTGTGAACAAGCGGATGGATTCCGTCCTGATCAGCAAGATACAAGCACATGCCACCCGGTACATGCTCAATTACAGAGGAAAGCTGATCCATCAGTTCCTTGTTTTTTTGCTCGGTCTCCCTGCGCTGCGTCACATCTTCAATGTATTCCACATGCGCCTCAATTCCGTTCCAATCGGTCAGCTTGCCTCTTAAATGATAAACGCCGCCATTCATAGGATACCGAACGTCTCTGCAGAAAAACTCATCGTGATGCATCAAATGGATTTTGCAAAATTCGCAGGGGGAGGTCTGGTCGAACAAAAATTCATAGCACTTTTTCCCTATCGTATTCTGACGTTCTTTTCCAGCCAGATCAAGTCCCTTCTGGTTAATATGGAGAAGTTCGTAATTCCTTGTGTCACTGACGTAGATTGCACTTTGAGATTCATTCACCAGATTGGCATACAGCTGTGTCATTTTAGATGATTTCTGATAAACGGCATGAACAAGGAATCCGTCCTCATCTGCCTGTATGAAAATGGCATTTAAATTAATCCAGGCAAGTCCGCCGCCTTTCAGGCAGATACGGTAGGCTACGTCAATAGAGCTGCCGCTTTTTACAGCCGCTTCAGCAATCGTAAGTATACGGGCGCGATCTTCTCCATATATGATTCTTGACGCATCCTCGCTGGTGTACGCAGCGTACTCCTCTCTCGTGTATCCGCTTAAAGCGGCCACACCATCTGAAAAGTACAGCGTTTCCAAATGATCAGTCCAGCGGTAAATTGCAATACCGCCAGGGATGTTATTGATTAGATTCGCCGCCTCCATTCTGTTTTTTTGGAGTGCTTCATTCAGCCTTTGCTCTTTTTCCAACGCAAAACATCCAAGCACGTTTTTAACACGTGCCTGGATTACCCGTTCGCCGGCCGGCTTTGAAATAAAATCCGCTGCTCCGTTCTCCAAGGCTGCCAGTTGGCAGCTCTCCTGGGCGGTTACGGCAATGACCGGGATAGCGCCGTACACGCTATCTTTTATCCGTTTGAGCACCTCAATCCCATCTATCACCTGCATGTCAATATTCAGCAGAATCACTGAAATATCCTCGCTGTGCCTGTGAATAACATCAATAGCCTCTTTTTCATTTCCCGCATATAAAACTCTATACTCATTCGAAAAGACAGCACCCATTACCGCCCTGTTTGCATCAATGTCATCGACAATGAGCATAGTTGATTTTCTATCCATACAGCTGCCTCTATCCTTTCCCTATTCCAGAGTTGCCGCCTCTAATTACATCTTCATTATGCTGCATATCTGCTCTTTACAAATTCTCAAATTCCACTTGTATGCTTTCGTAAATGGTGTCACTTTGCTGCCTCAAATAAACATATGATTCATCAAAAAAACATGTGATTACAAGTTATGTTTTAGAAGCCAATTGTCTTAAAACAGTGTAACTCTATATGGTTTATAATATGAGTTTTTGTGACAAAAGTCAATTTGTTTCTATATGCTGCCGCTTTACGCTGCAATTCATCCGCAACCGCCACCAAAGACTCCATTTTAGCGAAGTCTTACCTTCGCCTGTCTATAATTGGAACTGCAACCTGCGTAATGTAGTCCGCACTGTTTGTTCCGCGAGTGGGTGGTCCTTCTAAATAGATAGACCGGAAATTGCCACTTACAGCAATATTATTTTCTTTCACATACTGTTTTAAGGCGCCTATGGCAGCTCCGGTTCCTTCATAAGGACCGCGATAGTAAATGCAAAGTGCAGGCGTTTCCGGAAATTCACGACGTTCCGGTCCATCAAAACAGTCTTCAACAGGAATGGAGCACAGAAGCTCAAGCGGATACTCTTCAGCAGTCTGGCGAACAGTAAACATGCGTCGAACCATGGACATATGCCCTGTGCGTGCGGCAGCGATGTAAGTATCCCGTAAACGAATCGCTGCTTCGGCAGCATCTTTGCATGTGTACTGGCGGCAGAAGCAGATTTGACTGTACAGCGTCACATAGTGTACGGTGAAATCCCCGGGGATTGCCGAGCGCACTTGCAGCATCTCAATGTTTCTCTCCAATGAGTCCCGCATTTCCATCAATCGCTGTAAGTGTTTGTCAATGTTTGTTGTATCATAGTAATACTCTGCCACCTCTTTCAGCGACAGTCCCAGAGACTGCAGGGTCCGGATTGAGCGGAGCTGCGTCATATTATCAGCGGTGTAGTAGCGATAACCACTGACCCCGTCTTTGACGGCGGGAGTCACCAGCCCATGATCTTCATAGTTTAATATCATCTTTCGGCTGATGCCGAGTATTTTTGCCACTTCTCCAATCTGGAAAAGGCTTTCATCACATTTTCTCATAGAGTCCCCTCCAATTTCAGGAAACATATCAACTCGCACATTAATGTACGGTGCAAAACTATTATAGCAAACTGGGCATTATGATGCAAGAATTAATGCGTGAATGGATTGTATGAAGTCATTTAACTATCCGGCATGATTCTGCCTGAAATGGTCAATACTATCTGCCATGGAGGTAACGATATGAAACATTTGTGTAGGAAGACAGACAATGGATTTGAAGGCTGGTATTTTAAGCACCAGAAAGGAAACGAGATGATTGCATTTATACCGGGAAGAGCCGAGAGCGGTCCATTTATTCAGATGATTGGAAACTGCGGGGCACGGCAGTTCCCGGTGCCCAACTTGTCAATAGACAACCATGGTATCCATGCCGGAAACTGCCTTTTCTCATATTCTGGCTGCAAGATTGACCTGCCTGGTATCCGTGGCAGAATTGAATACGGAAAGTTTACACCACTCTGCTCAGACATCATGGGACCCTTCCGCTATCTTCCTATGGAATGCCGTCACGGTGTCATCAGCATGACCCATAGTCTCCGCGGCAGTTTAAAAATAGATGGTAAGATACACTGCTTTAACGATGGTACAGGATATATCGAGAAGGACAGTGGTACTTCTTTTCCCAGCTCCTATACCTGGTTACAGTGCAATGATTTTTCAGAACCTTGCTCTATCATGGTGTCTATTGCCCATATACCTATTTATAATATCAATTTCACAGGCTGCATCTGTGCCATTCTATATAAAAATCACGAATACCGCCTTGCCACCTACCGCCGTGTTCATATCCGCAAAGCAGATTCCCAACAGATATGCCTTTCCCAGGGGAAACTTTTTCTTAAGATTACTATAAAATCACCAGCTAACAGCCATCCTTTACACGCCCCCGTAAGTGGACAGATGTCTAGAATCATACGTGAAAATACCAATACTTGTATACATGTGCGCCTTTGGAATAATGGCCTGCCAGTGATTGATCTGCATAGCGAAAATGCTGCTTTTGAGTTCATACCGGCCATGCCCGCGATTCCACAAAAAGGATTCTCCCTGTTGTAGATTTTTCAATTTGGATATGATAAGATAGTGCTATCAAATTTTTTGATTCATTTTGGGGGAAACACAAAAAATTATTCACCATGAGTGACCAACACCATACCGCCCCCTCTTTGCTTATATACTTTTTATTTTATCATGGTGGAAAGTTCTGATAAAACGGATTGTGAAATCATCTGGAAAAGAGGCTCCTATGAAAAAAAAGGCTTGTATTGTGTTTATTTCCTCCATACTTGTTATATATCTTGCCATGCTCTGGCTTTCCATCTCCAACCGGGAGTCAGCTGCATTGCCCAAGACGGTCGATGAACAGATTGTACTGGTTCAAGATGGCGAGCTGACCAACGGCGGGCAGCGTACGGAAATTGCCCTCCCGAACTATTTTGATGTGACAGACGAAACACGGTTGCAATTCACGCTCAATTACGCCTTTTCCGGTCGAACGGTTCCATCGCTGATTTTGCAGGCCAATCACACGTTTATGACGATTTTGCTTGACGGGGAAGTACTTTACCATGTTGAGCCACAGATGTATTCGTTGGGCAACTATTTCACGCATATTCCCCTGCCCCAGAAAGTAAGTGATGGACACCTGGAAATTCGCGTCACCGTGCCTGCGAATGGACTGTCCCGCGTTTCAATGCCTGAGCTGATTATTGCCGATGAGTCTGTTTTCCTTAGACAACAAGTGCTGCGGGATATTCCGGCTCTTGTGCTCAACACACTGATTCTCCTCAGCGGGCTGATCCTCCTTGGCCTCTCCTTGATGGCTCGCAAGGGAATTGACCTTTACAAAATGCTGCTGCGCGGCTTTTTGGCGATAAACTGCGGACTATATTTCATGTGTGAAACCTATAGCATCGTATACCTTGCCTCTAACGCAAGGATCGTCTATCTGGTGGATATGCTGTCCTTTGCCATGCTGGGTCCCCCACTGCTGGCACTGTTTGGCTGGGAGCTGAAAGATTGGCGTGGGAAACTGCTAAGGCTCATTGCGGGAGTCGGCACAACTGCAGCACTGGCGGAAGTGGCAGTATCTCTGCTCAGCGGTATAGAACTGCGGAAGCTTCTGCCAGTGACACAGGCGGTACAGATTCTGGGAATTTTAGCGGTGATTACCTGTATTATATATGGCCTTATCCGCAAAAAGAGTAATCGTGGGCTTTATTTCGGGGGACTAATTGCACTGACCGGTGCGATTGACCTTACTTTGTTCTTATGCGAGGTTGGAGAAAACAATGTGTTTTTCCTAAAAATTGGTATTTTGATCTATTTGCTTTATCAAATGTATCAATTTGTCCGCTTACTCATGCAGCACAGTGCGGAGGCAGTGCGGGAATCCTATTACAAGACACTGGCATTGCAGGACCCACTTTCACACTGTTACTCACGTGCGGCGTTTGAACTGGATAAGAGCGCATGGTGTGGGGAAACCGTGCGCACGGTATTTTTCATGGATCTGAATAACTTAAAGACGACCAACGATCTCTACGGCCACGGCGCGGGTGATCAGCTGATTCATGCGTTCGGTGATGTGTTAAACCGTGTGTTCTTATCCGTTGGAAAATGCTACCGCGTAGGCGGTGACGAATTCTGGGTGTTCTGCGATGGTCTGACTCCCGGGAAGGCTGACGAAATGATACACGCAGTAAAGCAAGCCACCGAATCATACAATTGTGACTCTTCTTTGCCGGCCACGCTGAGCTACGCCATCGGCGTGTGTGATACCAGCGAAACACACGGCGATTTAGACCGCGCCATTGAACTTGCTGACGCACGTATGTATGAAAACAAGCGCACTATAAAATATCCGGACACGGTCATGATGCCCTCGTAAAGACAATGAGTAAAGATACGAAATGGCTTTTCCACTAATTTCCTGCCCAGTTCACGTCCACCTGCTCCAAACTGTCTTCCAATGGTAATAATTGTTTTACTCATTATGCTTCTACCTCACCTTTCTTTGCTGAAACACGCAATTCCTTCATAACGGATTTCACCATAATAATCATAACCAGGAATGTTACTTTATCTGCTATCGGTGCAGAGAATAATGGCCCCTCTACGCCAAGCGCTAATGGTAAGATTAGTACAAGAGGTACACTTAATATAAAATCTCTAAGCAGTGAAAGCCCCATTGCCATAACTGGTTTTCCTAATGATTGTAAAAATACACTTGTTGCTTTTACGATACAGCAGAAGATAATAGTACTTAAGAAGATACGGAATGACAGTACTCCAAACTCATTATATAAGCTGCTCTCGCTTCCGAACAGACTAAGAATCTGTAACGGGAATACTTCAAAGCACACGGTAGCAATCGCTCCGATACACACTTCTGCTATCATCATTTTTTTATAGATTTCTTTGACACGGTCATGGTGACCTGCGCCATAATTGTATCCTGCGATTGGCTGTGAACCTGCTGCCACACCAATTACAAATGCGATAACAATCTGGAATACTTTCATTACAATTCCAACAACTGTCATTGGAATATCTGCACCATATTTTGACATCGCTCCATATTTTACTAACACATTGTTCATAACACCCATAATAATTACAATGGATAATTGTGTCAGGAAACTACTGATTCCAAGTGGTAATACGTTATGAAGAATTGCACCATTTAACACAAAGCTTCTCTTGGATAATCGAAATGACTTTGTATGGAATAAATAATATACCGCAAGAACCGCTGATACAATCTGACCAGCTATGGTAGCAATCGCCGCACCTTTTACGCCCCAGTGTAATACAAAAATTGCAATAGGATCCAGGATTACGTTAATGATACATCCAACTAAGGTAGAAATCATAGCAAACTGTGGGCTTCCATCTGCACGAATTACAGAGTTCATTCCATTGGCAAACATAAAAAATGGAATACCAATTACAATAATATCAAAGTAATCTCTCGCATACTCGATGTTGTTTTCTGTGGCTCCGAAAGCACCCAGGATGCCTTCTCTGCTCAATATAAAGATAATCATTAAAATAATACTTCCAATGACTAACATAGTAATTCCATTTCCAACGCCTTTTTTCGTACCTTCTGTGTCTCTTTTCCCCTGACAGATACTTAAAAAAGCTGCACATCCATCTCCGATCATTAAGGCAAGGGCAAGGGCGATAACCGTAATTGGAAATACTACGTTTGTAGCTCCATTTCCAAGGTATCCAACACCTCTTCCGATGAAGATCTGGTCTACAATATTGTAAAGTGACGATACAAGCAAAGACATGATACATGGAATAGAGAACTTCATCATAAGTTTTCCAATCGGTGCCTCCGCAAGATATAAATTTGAGTTTTGATTCATTTTGTTTTCTCCTTCTTTTTACTTACAAAAAAATGATAGCTACTGTGTTTGGCTTTCACACAATAGCTACCACCTGTTTCAATGACATTCTTATTATACACTAATAAAAAAAGTCCTCGTAATATGTAATTAGTACCGAACTTTTCTCGAATTTTCCCGTTCTCATGCGCAAAATGCTTGCTTATTCTCCTGTTTTTATAGAAAGAAAGCAATCCCAAGTTTCTTTTGCGACTGCTTCTGTTGTTCCACTTGCTCTGAAGCTTGCTACTAATGTTTCGCTGACTCCAATCTCCTGCTTCCTGTGGCATCTCTTTCGTTGTTACACTCCCGCCATCAATGATCTCCACAGTGTCTGGAAGTGTCTTTTTATCCTCTTCTCTTCACCCTACATACAATATAAATTTCCATGATATGTTCCCATAAACCTTAAAATACCGTTATGGTTGAGTAGTTGGTTTTATTGTCACTGAGAATTCCCGTAGAATCAATGCTTCTGACGTGTGAGCAACACGACACTTTCGCAATGGCACGAGGAAATAGAAAGTACGTCAAATTCCATTTTCCGTTCGTGGTAACAGAGCCACCGACTTTTCAGAAAATTCTTACTCCATGGAAATAAGTCAAGAGATGTCTTATGTGTATAATAGTTCTATTAAATCCTTGTATGACGCAAACAATATTTCTATATTATCTAAGTTTTCTAT
The DNA here is from genome assembly GCA_028689735.1 of Hespellia sp. Lineage (GTDB taxonomy): Bacteria > Bacillota > Clostridia > Lachnospirales > Lachnospiraceae > Hespellia. Next base: position 87,277 of record JAQVCP010000005.1, read on the forward strand.
ATATTTATACAACAATTGGCTACTATAAAACTCTTCACTTACATCGTCCTCTGTTTCAATTAGCTGTATAGAAAAATGATTTTCCATTTCTAAAATAAAAGACTTTATGTTTCCTTTGTTCATAAGAAACTGAATATTATCATTTGTTATTTCCGTACAATAATCAGTAAATTCAACTGCTTGCAGTTCAGGTCTTGCCTCTGTTTTTTGAGATTTAAATTTAAATTGCATACTTCCATATAATTCACTGGAAATATTATAAATATTCTGTACTTGATTATCAACCCATTCGTTTATAAATGACTCAATTTCTTCTTTTTCAAGGCCTGAAATCATTTTCAAAAAGCTAACTAACTTATCCTTTTCAGAAAAAAGCACAGACTCAATGCAATACCCTTTATGATAATAAGCCTTTAATTGTCCTCTATTTATTCTCTGCAAAGAAGATTTTAAATTATCTGCAGAATCTTGCGTGCAAAAATCCTTATCATATACAGTAAAATATTTTTTTTGAGTAAAAAGAGTATTCAACACTCTATGAATGTTTTCTATCTTTTTTACTATATAATCTCTTCCACGTATATGGAAAAAGCAACAATAATCTGACAAATGCAAGTTTATAAGCGTTTTACATTTTCTATATAAATTTTTAATATATTTAATATCGTCCTCCCCCTCAAAGAAAACAATATTGTGAGCATTATTCAATTCGCATAATGCCATAGAAATGCCACCTAAATCGAGTTTTAGACGATTAATCTGATGAATATCAATTCGATTGACGATTCCACTCACTTTTGCCGCTTCATTAATAAAGAGCAAATGATCTGTATCCAGATTTTCTAAAAATCTATCGTTATGGGATATCACTAGAATTTGTGTATTATCAATTTCTCTTAATTCTTCTAATAATTTTTTTTGCAATTTAGCATGTATATGTGAATCTGGCTCATCTACAAGAAGAATGTTGATCGAATTATCAAAAAAATCAACCGAAGAAAAAATTTCACATATTTGTAAAAAACCGCTTCCTTGAACACAAATATCATTACATGAATCGTCCATTTCAACCCTTAAATCAATATATTCATCAGTATTAGCTTTGGCTCTTGATGGAAATTTAAACTTAAACTCTTTGTCCAATACTCTGGAAATTTCACTTTCTAGCTGTTCAGATTTGTCATTTGATTTTTGATGTATGCTAATTATTTTGTTTCTAAGTACTTCGTTTGACTTTCCAAGACTTATTTTTTTCTTAACTTGTCCCAAGTTCATATAAGGCTCGTTTTTAAGGATATGAGAAACTGGTGCTGTTTGATAAAAATTTATTGCTTCCGACAACTTCATTCCTAGATTTAAAATACAGTTTGCAAATCTTTCAAATTCATCATAATTGTTCAATTTACAACGAAAATAGGCATTATTTATTTTTTTAGGTTTCTCAATGGTAAACATCAGTTCAAAAATATTACTTGAATCTTCAAAAATCAATTTTATTGAAATATCTTTTCCTTTATCAAAAAACAATTCCTCATCTCGTACAGCCCGTAAAAAATGCAGTTCAGAAAAGTTAACATAGATATTTACATTACTTTTATAAAAATCCCTTCCGTTTTTTTGTATGTTATGCTGATAACATTTTCCCCATAATAAAATAGCCTCGAAAATTGTTGTTTTCCCTATATTATTTTCTCCTATAATCAAATTTGTATTTTCACATAAATTTATCTCTATATTCTCATATGACATAAAATTTTTAATACATAACTTAGAAATGAACACGTTATTCCTCCATTTTTCTTTTGTTTAATTGTATAATTCGTAATCTATATCTTTAAGATTATCAATATTGACTGTTGGTTTAGGATTTTTATATAATTTCACATTCTTTATTAACTCCGAAAAGAAATCACTCAAATCCTTTTTTTGATTTAAAACATCAAAAATATCTTTCAATTCGACCAATGCCAAAACTGAAACTGCCAATGCTTCTTTCGCCGTAAGAATTGCCGTTTCAGCAAACGAAGAATAAGAAATAATAATGCCATCAACATTTTTTCTAACTAAAAGTCTCGACATGAATCTAGCAACCTTATCAGCTCCAATGGCAGATTTCTCCCACTTCATCTCAAGTAATGTCAAATAATGATTAATCTCTATCACTCCATCAATTTGTTCATAGTTTTTTCTGATCTCCTCATCATAAATAACAAAATCCTCTTTCACTCCGATTTGAAAATATGCGAAAAGTTCATTTAAAACTTTCTCTAATTTTTTTCCTCGTTCTTGTGGATTTTGAATCCTGAAAAGCAAATTAAAATTGTTCCATAATTCTTCAAAATGCTCTTTTGATTTTTTTATTCTATTCACTTTTTCTTGCTGGCTCTTAATTTTTTCGTTTTGTTCTTTACTCAAATAATTTTCATATTTTGTAACTGTATCTTTTAATTGTACCATTTTTTTAATATCAGAAACATTTGCTTTAGCTCGATCTTTATCATTCGGATAACAAATGTCAAAGGTTTCAAATTCTATCACTCTTTGTAAAAGTTTTCGCCGTACTCCTAACATCTTATCCGATTGCTGATTCAAAGCAGTTAGAATATCTCTTGTAACATCGTATTTTTTAAACTGCGATCTATTTGTGCTAAGCAATGAATAATATGATTGCAAATTTTCCACTGGCACACCAACATTTTGAAAAAAAATCAATAAATCCTTCTTACTTCTATTTAACCTTGGAATTGTATCCACCAACAAATTAAATAAATCCGGTGGATAATGAAAATATGTACTCATTCTGCTCCTCCATATTACGTTTACTCTAAAACATCAAATCATACTTTTGTATGAAAAAACTAATACTCATCTTTCACTTTATTGTTTTTTATTTGTATAATTTTCCCCTCAGAAATAATAAACTTTTGCTCAAATTTTATTTCAAGTGTATCAGCTATAGTCATCATTTCTTCAACACTTACAGTTCCACGCTGTAATTTTTTATTGAAGTTTTGTGGCGATTGACCAATTTGTCGAGCCAATGCTGAAATGCTAATATCCATTTTTTCACATAATTCTCGTATCATATCAGATGTCGTCATTTTACTCCTCCATACTTTTCTACATTATAAACCATTTGATTGCTATTCACAATGCATATGTCGAGTATATTTATTAAAAACAAAGAGCACCCTGCAGCCCGTTTCCAAGCCACAAGGTGCTACCCACACTCTCTTAAATTTCCACATCGGTCTCCAATCCGGATTTAAACTCCACCGTCAGCCTGTCCTCATAGACTGTGACCTTTTCAATCAGCTTCCGCACCAACTGTTCATCAAACTCGATTGGTGCGTCCGAAGCTTCCTGCAGGTAGGCTTTCATCTCTTCCATCCGCTGATGCTTCCCATCCCGTTCTGCCTGCTCCGCAAAAATGTTCTGCCGCTGCTCCCGCACTCTCCGCAGATAATCTTGCCGGAAAAGGGGTATCGGTTCTGGTACTTGCTGCCCTTGACAATACTTTTTTCCTTTCCACGCTGTTCCATAAACGCCGCAGCCGCATCAAAGGTT
>JAQVCP010000006.1 GCA_028689735.1 Hespellia sp.
CAAGGCCGGGAACTGTTAAATCTGAGGCTCTATCCATATGCTCCAGGCATTGGAACAAAAAGAAATAAAGAAAAAGAGTGATTTCTCGAAATTAACACTTGACAAGAGGTCACTTCATAACAGAAAGTACAGAACGGTATAAATGAGATGTATTGAATTTTATAGGATATCAGTCTTAGAAGTATTCACGTTTCCGGGTAAAAATACGTTATATTTTCAAATAAGCGATTGACCGGATAGTGTTGTGGTCCGGTTGCAACAATTAATCATTTTTTATTAAGGAGGTTTTATTTTATGATAGCAAAAGGATTTTCAGAGCCAACTGACAGAGTGAAACGACTTAAAAAAGCCATTGTGGATGCAATCCCATATGTAGAGTCAGAGAGAGCAGTGCTTGTTACGGAGTCATACAAAGAGACAGAAGGACTTGCTCCGATTATGCGGCGTGCAAAAGCAGCAGAGAAGATTTTCACAAATCTTCCAATTACGATTCATGAGGATGAACTGGTTGTCGGTGCAATCACCAAAAATCTTCGTTCTACAGAGATTTGCCCGGAATTCTCTTATGATTGGGTTGCAAAGGAATATGAGACCATGGGAAGCAGAATGGCAGACCCATTCCAGATTCCAAAAGAGACTGCAAAAGAATTAGATGAAGCATTTTCTTATTGGGAAGGAAAGACTACAAGTGCGCTGGCAGACTCTTATATGTCTCAGGAGACAAAAGACTGTATCGCAAATGGAGTATTTACTGTAGGAAACTATTTCTATGGTGGTGTAGGGCATGTATCTGTTGACTACGGAAAAGTTCTTAAGATTGGTTTCAGCGGAATCATCAAGCAGGCAATTACAGCAATGCAGAAGATGGACCGTTGTGATCCGGAATACATTAAGAAACAGCAGTTTTACGAGGCAATCGTAATTACATACACCGCAGCAATCAAATTTGCACATCGCTATGCTGACAAAGCAAGAGAGATGGCAGCAGCAGAATTGAATCCGACAAGAAAAGCAGAACTTCTCCAGATCGCAGCAAACTGTGATAACGTACCGGAAAAGGGAGCAACAAACTTTTACGAGGCTTGTCAGGCATTCTGGTTTGTACAGATTCTTCTTCAGATTGAAGCGAATGGACATTCCATTTCTCCAGGACGTTTTGACCAGTACATGTATCCATATCTTGAGATGGATAAGACAATCGACCGCAACTTCGCTCAGGAGCTCGTTGATTGTATCTGGGTAAAATTAAATGATGTAAATAAGACACGTGATGAAGTATCTGCGCAGGCGTTTGCAGGATACTGTGTATTCCAGAATCTCTGTGTTGGTGGACAGACAGAAGACGGACTGGATGCGACAAACGATGTTTCTTATATGTGCTTTGATGCAGTTGCACATGTAAAACTTCCGGCACCTTCGTTCTCTATCCGTGTACATCAGAATACACCGGAAGAATTCTTATACAGAGCTTGTGAAGTGACTCGTCTCGGACTTGGGGTTCCGGCTATGTACAATGATGAAGTAATCGTTCCTGCACTGTGTAACAGAGGCGTATCTCTGGCAGATGCAAGAAATTACTGTATCATCGGTTGTGTAGAGCCTCAGTGCCCACACAAGACAGAAGGATGGCATGATGCAGCATTCTTCAACATCGCAAAGGTACTTGAGATTACACTCAACAACGGTAAAGTCGGCGGAAAGCAGATTGGACCTGCAACTGGAGATTTAGATGATCTCACACCATTTACCTGTATTGAAGATATTTTCAAAGCATATCAGAAACAGATGGCATATTTCGTAGAGCGTTTGGCAGAGGCTGACAACTGTGTAGACTTTGCACACGCTGAGAGAGCACCGCTTCCATTCTTATCTGCATTGGTAGATGATTGTATCGGAAGAGGTAAGAGTGTTCAGGAAGGTGGAGCAATCTACAACTTTACCGGACCACAGGCATTCGGTGTTGCGGATTCTGGTGATTCCATTTACGCAATCAAAAAACATGTATTTGATAACAAAGAAGTTACATTACCAGAACTGAAGAAAGCACTTGCAAATAACTTCGGTTATGCAACAAATCAGCCGGAAGCAGCTGCATCACAGACAGATGAAGAGGCACTGATCTACGAACTGGCTAAGAAGATTCTTATGAACAACGGTTCGATTGATATTGCGGATCTTCAGTCTCAGCTGGCAGCAAAAGAAACTTGTAACAGCTGCAATACCACAACAGTAACAGGTGATTATGCTCAGATTAAGAGAACACTTGAGAATACCACCTGGTATGGAAATGATGATGATGAAGTGGATATGATTGCACGTCGTTGTGGACAGATTTATTCTCATGAAGTAGAAAAATACACGAACCCACGTGGTGGAAAATTCCAGGCAGGATGCTATCCAGTATCTGCAAACGTATTGTTCGGTAAAGATGTAGGAGCTCTTCCAGATGGACGTCTTGCACGTGCACCATTGGCAGACGGAGTTTCTCCAAGACAGGGCAAGGATACCAATGGCCCGACAGCAGCAGCAATGTCTGTAGCAAAATTAGACCATGAGAACTACTCAAATGGTACACTTTACAACCAGAAGTTCCTTCCATCTGCACTTGCAGGAGATGAAGGACTGAAGAGATTCTCTTCTATCGTTCGTACATACTTCGATCACAAAGGAATGCATGTACAGTTCAATGTTATCGATAGAGCGACGCTTCTTGCAGCCCAGGCTGAACCAGAGAAGTACAAAGACTTAGTAGTACGTGTTGCCGGATACAGTGCACAGTTTACCGTACTTGCAAAGGAAGTTCAGGATGATATCATCAGCCGTACAGAGCAGACACTTTAATTTTATCAGAAAAGTGGATTTAAAAGATTTACATTTTGTATCTGGTTATTCAGCGGGGAGTGTAAGAAAATCCTTCCTGCTGATGACAGGATAGAAGCAAATAGAAAGGCGAGAGGGAAATATCATGGAGTCAATCAATTATAGTATGACAGGAACAGTCTTTGATATCCAGAGATTTTCGCTGCATGACGGGCCTGGAATTCGCACAATTGTATTTTTGAAAGGCTGCCCACTCTCTTGCCAGTGGTGCAGCAATCCGGAATCGCAGAAAATCACACCGGTCATTATGTATCGAAAGGATGAATGTCTTCACTGTGGGCGCTGTATTGAGGCCTGTAAGCGGGGGGCAATCAGTGTGGACAATGAGACATTTGTGGATCGTGACAAATGTATCGGCTGCGGCGAATGTGCCAATGTGTGCCCAGCGGGGGCTTTGGTACTTAAGGGGAAGAAGATGACAGTGCAGCAGGTGGTGAACGAATTGAAAAAGGATGCAACGACCTATAGAAGATCAGGCGGCGGTATCACTTTATCAGGTGGCGAGCCTTTGGTGCAGCATGGATTTTCAAAGGAATTACTGGCGGCCTGTAAGGCACAGGGATGGTCGACTGCGATGGAGACCACAGGCTGTGCGTCAGAGCAGGTGATTAATGAGGTTATTCCTTATGTAGATCTGGTTTTACTTGATATCAAAAATATCAATTCCGAGATGCATAAGAAATATACTGGTGTGGGCAATGAACTGATTCTTAAGAGTGCACCCCTGATCAGCCAGATTTCAGAAACGGTGGTACGTGTTCCGGTGATTCCGGGATTCAATCACACAGAGGAAGCTATTACAGCGATTGCAGAATATGCAAAGATGTTAATGGGAGTAAGAACCATACATTTATTGCCATATCATACGTTTGGAGAGAACAAATATGATCTTCTTGGCAGAGACTATCAGCTGCAGGAGATAAAACCGTTGTCCCCGGAAGATATGGAACAATACAAACAAATCGTAGAAAATCAAGGTTTTCGGTGCGTTATTGGCGGATAAGGAGGCAGCAATGTTATGTGTTCATTCCTAAGAATGGGGTGTGACACCATAATTGCCAAAATCCCAGTGAAAGAATGGAGGAACAAGAATGGATCAACAGTTAATTGAAAAAGTAATGAAGCAGGTTACGGATGAGTTAGGAGCAAAAGCGAGTGCAGTTGCGCCAGAAGAAGCTTGCTGCAGCAAAACAGATATCGGGATGACAGAATTTGTCGGAACAGCAATCGGTGACACAATCGGTCTGGTAATCGCAAGTGTAGACCCGCTGCTCAAGGATGTAATGAAGCTAGGTAAATTCCATTCCATCGGTATCATCGGCGGAAGAACCGGAGCAGGTCCGCAGATTATGGCAGTGGATGAAGCAGTAAAAGCAACAAATACAGAGATTATTTCTGTAGAGCTTCCAAGAGATACAAAAGGCGGAGCTGGACACGGAAGTTTGATTTACATTGGTGCAGAGGATGTATCGGATGCAAAAAGAGCTGTAGAGATTGCTCTGCAGGTACTGCCAAAATACTTTGGTGATGTATATGGCAATGATGCCGGACATCTGGAATTCCAGTACACAGCGCGTGCAAGCTACTGTCTGGAGAAAGCTCTGGGAGCACAGCTTGGAAGAGCATTTGGCATGACCTGTGCAGGACCAGCAGCAATCGGAACGGTTCTGGCAGATATCGCAGTCAAAGCTGCAAATGTAGAAGTACTGGGATACAGTTCACCAGGCAATGGTGGAACCAGTTACTCAAACGAGGTAATTCTTACATTTACCGGAGATTCCGGAGCGGTTCGGCAGGCAGTCAAAGCCGCAATAGAAGCTGGTAGGAAGATGCTGGGAGCTCTTGGTGATGAGCCACAGTCTACAACAACACCATATATTTAAAAAGTAAAGGCAATACACAGGCAATGCTTCAGATGGAAGCATCACATGCAAGGAGGTATATAGTATGAATGCAGATGCATTAGGAATGGTTGAAACCAGAGGCTTAGTAGGAGCGATAGAAGCAGCAGATGCAATGGTAAAGGCTGCAAATGTCACATTAGTGGGGTATGAGAAGATTGGCTCTGGACTGGTAACAGTTATGGTTCGCGGCGATGTTGGAGCAGTAAAGGCTGCAACAGATGCAGGTGCTGCATCCGCAAGAGCAGTCGGCGAGGTTGTTTCCATCCACGTAATTCCACGTCCACATGCAGATACGGAAAAGATTATTCCAAACATTTCAGCAGAATAGCATGAAAAAATATGGGACCGTTGTGGAGGAATAGCCTGAAGGCGTCAATTTACAATGGTCCTTCTTGAATAGAGGTGGAAATGTGCAGATAAGTGAGCAGCAGTTGGGGGCAATTATAAAAAGAGTGCTGGACGAACTGCAGAGAGATTCCATATCGACGGCAAAGCAAACGCTCTATGTGGTTGCTGCGTCAGACTTTGACGAACGATATCTTACATTTCTGAACTCTTTTCCGTGTCGGTCAAAATTTGAACTTTGTGCGGTGATTCCAAGAGAATGGATGAGCAGCGAACGTGCAGCAAGGATTCAAAGCTGTATTCCCAAAGGGCGTGTCCTGACGGACTCGGCGGAGGAGATGGGGCATGCAAATCCGGACTGGATTGTATTTCCGGTGGTGCCAAGAGATATAGTCATAAAGAGCGCGCTTGGAATTGCAGACTCCTTTGAGACGAAATGGATTCGCCTTGGACTGGAGCATGGGAGCAGAATCATCTTTTCGAAAGACGGTTTGGAGAAATTCACGGGAAAGGAACCGAAGGCTTATGTGGCACAGATTCTGGAATATTACCGGAAGGTGCTGGAATATGAAATCCAGATAAAGGATGTGGTCGAGATAGAAAAGATTCTTGATAGGACTGGAAAGGCCGAACAGCCAGTTGGAATACTGGAACGGGAAATTACCAATGTGAGAAACCAATCGGAACAGTTTTGCGAAATGATGTTACCGATACCTGAAAAGAAGAGAAGTGAAGCGGGAAATTTTTCAAGTCAGGAGATCAGAAGCAGGAAAATTATCACAAATACAAATATAAGTGAGTACATTTTCCAGAATGAGATTCAGATGTTCCCGGGAGATATCATGACAGATATGGCGAAAGACAGAGCTGAAAAAATGGAGATTAGAATTCAATATATGAAGTAAGATAAGTGAGGTGAGAAAATGCGACAGGCATTAGGACTTGTGGAAATCCAGGGTCTGTGCACAGCGGTCGTTGCTGCAGATGCAATGCTGAAATCTGCAAATGTAGCACTTGTGGAAATTGAAAATGCAAGAGGCAGCGGTTACATTACTGTAAAAGTAGTCGGGGACGTAGGTGCGGTGACAGCAGCTGTCAACGTAGGAAAACAGGTAGGAGTGGATAATCAGAAGCTTATTTCATACAAAGTCATAGCAAGACCAGCTGATCCAATCGAGACCACATTCTGCAAACCACTTGTGGAAGCAAAGAAGCAGGAGGAAGTAGCGAAGGCAGAGGAAGCGAGAAAGAAAGCGGAGGCAGAGCGGAAGGCAGAGGAAACGCGGAAGAAGGCAGAGGAAGCAAGAAAGAAAGCAGAGGCTGTGAGATCGAAAACGAAGGAAGCGGCAAAGCCAACAGCTAAATTGTCATCAAAGACCACTTTGAAGTCAGCGAAGGAATCTGCAGAGGAGACAGCAAAGCCGGAGTCAAAACCGACAGAGCCAGGGAAGACAGAGAAAAAAGCGTCAGAGCAGAAGGATATAGAGAAGAAAGACTCTGAAAAAAGGACACGCAGAGCTGATGACATCATGTGAAAGGACGTGAGCAATATGATTATGGCAAAGGTTATGGGAACGGTCGTAGCAACCAGGAAAGAAGAATCCCTGGTGGGCTACAAGCTGATGATTGTCTGCAGAATTGATTCTGCTGGAAACTTTATTGACCATGAGAGGGTGGCGGTTGATTATGTAGGGGCAGGCATCGGGGAAATCGTTCTTGTAGGTCAAGGTTCGGCAGTCCGGGTAGAAGAAAAAAAGAAAACAGCGCCAATCGATATGGCGATTGTTGGTATCATTGATACCATGGATGTAGAAGAAGTTCTGCGCGAGCAGAACAGGAAAGGAGGTTGAACCGAAGATGAAAAGTGGCATTTTTCCTGATGTGACAGATGCGATATTTGCAGCAAAGGGAGCGTTTAACAGATATGCAGATCTGACGCTGAACGAACGTCAGGAAATCATAGAAGCAATCAAAAAAGCATTATTGCCGAGAGTGGAGGAGCTGGCAGAGATGACAGTTCACGAGACTGGCATGGGAAACATAGCAGACAAAAAGAAAAAGCTGGTGTTTGCTATCACGCAGACACCTGGAACAGAGGACTTGATTACGGAAGTCAATACCGGAGACCATGGTATGACACTCTACGAACTCTCTGCATTTGGTGTTATTTGTGCGGTTCATCCATGTACAAACCCGGTAGCAACATTAATCAGTAATACCATCGGTATGCTGGCAGCTGGCAATGCAGTGATTCACTGTCCACATCCAAGGGCGGTCAACGTATCCAAGTATGTAACCGAGGTGATTGCAATCGCAATCCGGGACACCTGCGGTATAGACAATCTGGTCGTGACACTGGATGAAAGTCTGATTGGCTCTACAAGAGAAGTTATGACTCATCCGGATGTTTCGGTGGTTGTATGTACCGGTGGTAGTGATAGTCTTGGGCTGGCACTCTCAGCTGGCAAGAAGGTCATTGGAGCTGGACCGGCGAATCCGGTCACCATTGTAGATGAGACAGCCGAGATTAGAAAGGCAGCTTTTGACATCGTAAAAGGGGCGTCTTTTGACAACAATCTGATGTGTACTTCTGAGAAAAATATCGTAGTGGTGGAGCAGGCGGCAGATCGACTGATTGAGGAAATGAAGCGGAATGACGTATATTATGTTAACAGTGAGCAGGAAATGCTTCGGCTGACTGCAACTGTTTTGACAGAGAATATAACAATTAATAAGAAGCTGGAAGGAAAGAGTGCCAATGAGATTCTGACGGCTGCAGGAATTTTTTGTGAAAAGAAGATTCGCCTGATTGTGGTAGAGACAGTAAAGAAGCATCCGTTTGCAACAGTGGAACTTCTGATGCCACTGATGCCGCTTATTCGGGTGGCGGATTTTGATGAAGCATTGGAGACAGCACTGGAGCTTGAGCAGGGATTTCGACATACTGCATCTCTTCATTCTCAGTGCATCGAGAGACTGAATCTGGCAGCAAAGAAAATGCAGACTTCCGTATTTGTAAAAAATGGATCATCGCTGACAGGGATTGGATTTGACGGAGAAGGCCATACCAGCTTTACCGTAGCGACCATAACCGGAGAAGGAACGACGACAGCAAGACACTTTGCGAGAAGACGCAGATGTATATTGACCAGCGGATTTTCCATCCGTTAGCAGGGAAAGACGGGTGTGCAATGAAAAGAGACGAGAAAAGAATTTATTATGTTAGCTCGGAATCTGTGACCGAGGGACATCCGGATAAGGTGTGCGATCAGATTGCAGACGGAATCCTGGATGCCTACCTTGCACAGGATGAGCGGGCGAGAGTTGCAGTAGAAGTTATGGTATCCAAAGATACGGTCATGCTTGCAGGTGAGATTACTTCTACGGCACAGGTAGATATCCCGATGGTGACACGGGAGATCATTCGCCGGATTGGCTACATAGAGAAGGGTAGGGGGTTTGATGCAGAATCTTGTGTCATCCTGACCAACATTTCCAAACAGTCAGCGGACATTTCAAGAGGCGTAACAAAACCAGTCATAGGGAAAGAGATACTTGGCGGTGGAGATCAGGGAATTATGTATGGCTATGCATCGGATGAGACATCGAATCTCATGCCACTTCCCATTGAGCTGTCACATCGTCTTACCAGACAGCTGGCAAAAGTAAGGAAAAGTGGAAAGGCAGACTTCATTTATCCAGACGGAAAGTCACAGATAACGATGTTGTACAATGAAGAGCATAGACCGCTGTATATTCACAGCATCGTGATTTCTACACAGCACAGCGAATCCATTTCCCATGAGGAGCTGGAGAAGTTCATCCGGAGCGAAGTGATTGAACCGGTAATTGACAAAAAATGGCTGAGAGAAGAGACTCTGATCCATATTAACCCAACGGGGAGGTTTGTCATAGGTGGTCCGGCGGGAGATACCGGAGTTACCGGAAGAAAGCTGATGGTGGACAGTTATGGAACCATCGGAAAACATGGCGGCGGCGCATTTTCCGGCAAGGATTCCACAAAAGTGGATCGCTCGGCAACCTACATGGCGCGATACGTTGCGAAGAACATCGTGGCAGCGGGTCTGGCCAGAAAATGTGAGGTGTCGATTACTTATGTTATTGGTGGAATCAAACCAGAGTCCATTGATATTGAAACATTTGGCACAGAGACCATTGATATGCGTTTGCTGCAAAGCATTGTAAAGCATACGTTCTGCTTTGAAGTGGCAGAGGTCATCCATGATCTGGAGCTTCGGAAACCGCAGTTCATAAAGACCGCAGCGTATGGACATTTCGGTCGTGAGGACGAGGGATTCCGCTGGGAAGATACGGATAAGGCCGAGATGCTCAGAGAGTTGGCAAAGCAGCTCAGCGCAGAGCGCTAGAGGAACCGGGGAAGGGAAAACCGGACGACATGAAGTGAATGAGGGTATTTATAAAACAAATATGATAGAAGCAGAGATAATCTGCAAAAGAAAAAATTCAGGAGGAAGAAATTATGTCAAACGAAGCATTAGGAATGGTGGAAACAAAAGGTTTAGTAGGAGCAATTGAGGCGGCAGATGCCATGACAAAGGCAGCAAATGTAGCATTGATCGGATATGAGAAGATTGGTTCCGGGCTGGTAACCGTTATGGTAAGAGGTGATGTTGGTGCGGTAAAGGCTTCTGTTGATGCAGGAGTTGCAGCAGCAAACAACGTAGGTCAGGTTGTTTCACAGCACGTGATTCCAAGACCACATACAGATACAGAAAAGATTTTACCGAAATCACTGTAGGCGCAGAACATAGATTTCAGTAGAAAGAGTGGTGAATATGGTGAACACGGCTAAAGTGGTGGATGAGGAATTTGTCAGAATGATTACTGAGAAGGTAATCGAACAATTGAAAATGGAAAAACCTGAAATGGAAAATATTTTTAAGATTCCGGTTGGAGTTTCGAACCGTCATGTTCATGTGACCAAGGAAGACCTGGAAACATTGTTCGGAGAGGGATACGAATTGACACGAAAAAGTGAGCTGAAACAGCCAGGGCAGTTTGCAGCCAACGAGACAGTGATCATACGTGGACCGAAAGGTGAATTTGACAAGGTAAGAATTCTTGGCCCGGTGAGACCGCAGAGTCAGGTGGAGATTTCTAAGACAGATACGTTTCGTTTAGGAATCAAAGCACCAATAAAGACATCGGGTGATTTAGCAGATACTCCGGGAATTGAGCTGATTGGTCCAAAAGGAAACGTAACACTTCCGGCGGGGACAATCGTGGCACTACGTCATATTCATATGACACCGGAGCAGGCTAAGGTAGTTGGTCTTAAGGATATGGACGTAGTGGAGGTTGAGACTACAGGAGAACGAAGAGGTGTGCTGGGTGACGTACTGGTACGAGTGACAAATACTTCGGCGCTGGAGATACATGTAGATGTAGATGAAGCAAATGCATGTGCACTGAATAACGATGATTTTGTATTATTGAGATATTAAGAAAGAACCGTGGCAGCGGCTGTCCTGAAATGGAGGGCTGCTGTGACACTGACTGAGAGGGAATATATGCTGATTGAGAACAAAGTGTTATCAGAATTTTCTGAATTGATCAGAGAGCAGAGATGCAACGACTATGAGGGTGGTCTGAAGGTTGGCGTGGATCTTGGAACTGCTAACATCGTTGTGGCGGTCGTGGATGAGAAGAATATGCCAGTGACTGGTGCGACTGCGGTCTCCACTTTCGTAAAGGACGGAATTGTTGTTGATTTTGTCGGTGCTATGCAGACTGTCAGAAAGCTGAAAGAACAGCTTGAAGAGCGTCTGGGAAGGACGTTGGAATTTGCGGCAACTGCGATTCCACCGGGAATTATATCCGCGAATGTCAAATGTATTTCTAACGTAGTAGAAGGTGCCGGATTTGAAGTGACGAACGTCATGGATGAACCCACGGCAGCCTCCAAAGTTCTGGATATTAAGGACGGTGCGGTGGTAGATGTGGGCGGTGGAACGACCGGAATCAGTATTCTAAAGGATGGCAAAGTTATTTTTACGGCAGACGAAGCCACAGGCGGAACGCACATGACGCTGGTTCTGGCAGGATATTACGGAATTTCCATTGTGGAAGCAGAGAAGCTGAAAAAGGATATTACAAAGGAAGATACGGTATTTCCGATTATCAAACCGGTGGTTCAGAAAATGGCATCTATCGTGAAGCGGTTTCTGGATGGATATGAAGTTCCGGCAGTGTATGTTGTCGGAGGTGCAAGCTGCTTTACTGATTTTGAAAAGGTTTTTGAAAAGGAACTTGGAATCCAGACCATCAAGCCCAATGATGCATTACTGGTGACGCCACTGGGCATTGCATTTGAGCAGGCTGCAGGTTCCATGTGAGAATAAGAGGAGCGAACGGGGACATATATAAGCTGTTCGCTGAGGAGTTGATCAGGGAAGACCTGCAGATCACATTCAAGAAAAGAAGGTGTAGATAGATTATGAATTTAGACAGAAAAGAAATCGAGAATCTTGTCGCGAAAGCGATTATAGACATAAAAACGGAGCAAAAGGGCGACGATTCCAAAACCATATTCGGAGTCAATACCTCTTGTGGCAATGCTTCCGGCTATGAGAATTACGGTGTATTTAAAACCATGGATGAAGCAGTTTTGGCTGCAAGCAAAGCACAGAAAAAGCTGCTTTTCTCAAAGATGGATGATCGGCAGAAATATGTGGACATCATCAAAGAAACAGTACTTAAAAGAAGAAATTTGGAAATGATGTCTCTGCTGTCTGTAGAAGAGACGAAAATTGGAAAGTATGAGCATAAGTTAATCAAAAACAGAATCGCTGCGGAGAAGACTCCTGGAACAGAGGATCTACTGACAGAGGCAAAGACGGGAGACAGCGGACTGACATTGATTGAGTATTGTCCCTTTGGAGTAATCGGTGCCATCACACCAACGACGAATCCGACTGAGACGATCATCTGTAATTCCATTTCCATGATTGCCGGTGGAAATACTGTAGTATTCAGCCCCCATCCACGTGCAAAGAAGACCTCGCAGATGCTGGTGAAGTTACTAAATAAAGCACTGGAGGATGCAGGTGCTCCGGCCAATATGATCACGATGGTAGAAGAACCTTCCATTGAAAATACCAATGCCATGATTGAGAATCCAAAGGTACGTCTTCTGGTGGCGACCGGTGGTCCGGGAATCGTAAGGAAGGTACTCTCCTCCGGTAAGAAAGCAATCGGTGCTGGTGCAGGAAATCCACCGGTAGTAGTGGATGAAACTGCGGATATCGCAAAAGCGGCCAAGGACATTGTAGATGGCTGCAGCTTTGACAATAATGTTCCGTGTATCGCAGAGAAGGAAGTATTTGCAGTAGCTTCCATCTGTGACAGTCTGATTCAGAATATGAAGTTGAACGGTGCTTATGAGATGACAGATCCTCAGATGATTGAGAAGCTGGATGCTCTGGTAACGAATGAAAAGGGTGGACCAAAAACTTCCTTTGTCGGCAAGAGTGCAGTATACATTCTGAACGAGCTTGGAATCCAGGCAGATGACAACGTGAAGGTTATTATCATGGAAGTTGGAAAAGATCATCATCTGGTAACAGAGGAAATGATGATGCCGATTCTTCCAGTAGTAAGAGTATGTGATGTGGACACCGCTATTGAGCTTGCCCATGATGCAGAGCACGGGAACCGTCACACAGCGATGATGCATTCCCGGAATGTAGAAAAACTCACGAAGATGGCAAAATTATTAGAGACAACCATCTTTGTGAAAAATGCACCATCTTATGCCGGAATCGGTGTAGGTGGAGAAGGACATACCACATTTACCATTGCGGGACCAACCGGAGAGGGACTGACTTCAGCCCGTTCTTTCTGCAGAAAGAGAAAATGTGTGATGGTGGATGCATTTAATATCAGATAAGCGAGGAAATGCTATGTCAAATGTATATATCAAAACCAAAATCCGCTCCGGGGCCAAAAGCCTGGAGCGGTTAAAAAAATATTCCCGGAAGAATGTACTGATTGTCTGTGATAAGTTTATGGTGGACAGCGGGGCAATCTCCTCGATTCTTATGAATATTAAGGACTCTAACACGGTGGAAATCTTTGATGAGGTAGTGCCGGATCCCACGGTGGAAGTTGTGGGAAAGGGACTGAATGCAGCGTGTCGGATCATGCCGGACATCATCATTGGATTTGGCGGTGGTTCTGCTATTGATACAGCAAAGGGAATTATCTATTTTGCAGTGGCAAAGAACCTTTTTACAAAGCCGGTGTTTATCACGATACCCACCACCAGCGGAACAGGGTCGGAAGTGACTTCAGCAACGGTGATTCGAGATACTGAGACCCAGAGTAAGCACTTGATTGAGGATGAACTGATTCTGGCAGATGTTGCGCTGCTGGATTCGGAACTGACATTGTCGGTACCTCCATCTATCACGGCCAATACCGGAATGGATGTGATGACACATGCACTGGAGGCCTATGTGGCAGCGGGAGCGAATGTATTTTCCGATGCACTGGCAGAAAAAGCAGTTGAGTTATCGTTGGAAGCGCTGATTGAATGTTACCGGCATGGCAGCAATCTGGAAGCCAGAACGAAGATGCAGGAAGCGTCTACTCTGGCAGGAATGTCCTTCGACACGGCAGGTCTGGGCGTGAATCATGCGATGGCACATCAGCTTGGTGGAACCTTTCATATTCCTCATGGACTGGCAAACGCACTGCTTTTGGAATCGGTGATTGCGTATAACAGCCAGAATATCGATGTCTTGGAAAAGTATGCGAATATGGCGTATAAGACCAAGATGGTCAGTGCGCAGGAGTCGCCCCAGCTTGCAGTTAAAGTACTACAGCAGGTGCTTTCCACGATGAAAGAGTGTATGAAGCTGCCGAAAAAAATCCGAGAACTGGATATCGATGAGAAGACTTACATGGATGCAGTGGACCATATGGCAGAAAATGCTTTGAGAGATCATTGTGTTCTGACAAATCCGAGGAAAACGAATATTGCGAATCTAAAAGAGCTGTTTATTCAGTTATATTAATTTTCAAAAAACAGTGAGGATGGCTTCAACCATAAGGGGGAGGCCATTTTTGCAAAAAAGCTATAATTTTGTGAGTTTATGGGAACAATCCTTTGCCTGACCATAAATTTATACTAACGGAACACGGATAAATATGATACAATAGCTTTAAGAAACTGGTTGTTCATATGGAGGATGCCGACATGCAAAGTCACGACTACAGGGATGAGGAAAACATACAGGCAATACAGATGGAGGACATGGTTATGCCTGCTGATCAAGCGACAGAGAAAGATATGGAAAAACTGGATATTATTCATTTGTTTGGCAAGGAAAAACTGGAAAATATACAACGAAAGCTCTCCAAGGCTACCGGACTTGCATTTGTTACAGTGGACTATCGAGGAGAGCCGATTACAGAGTGTACCTATTTTACAAAGTTTTGTCAGGCGGTGAGAAGCAATCCTGATGCAGTGACTCAGTGCAAATCCTCTGATGCATTTGGTTCGATTCAGGCTGCAGTGACACAGAAGCCGAGTGTATATTATTGTCCATGTGGATTACTTGAAGTAGCAATTCCTATTATATTCAAGAATCAATATATGGGAGGATTTATCGGCGGGCAGATTCGCTGCCATGATGCTCCGGAGGGGACGACGCAACTCGAGAAAGTCATTCAGAGAAACCAAGAGCAGCAATATAATGAGGAACAGGAGAAATTGATGGAAGAAATTCCTGCCTATTCCTATGAAAAATTTCTGGATATGGTCAATCTAGTATTTCTAATTATCAACCAGCTGAGTGCCAGCGAAATCAGAGGAAGAGCCGAGAAGGAAGAACTAAAAAAACAGATTGCCAAATTGGAACTTTTGCAGAAAAAGCAACAGATAAAATTAGGCGAGCAGCTTTTGGAGACCAGTAACCTTAAGGCGAGATTCAATCCTTATATTTTGATGGATATGCTGACAACTGCAGCGAATCAGGCGATTATTGAATCTGCGGAGCAGACATCAAGAGTTTTGGACAAGCTGTCAGATATTGTGAGATACCAGCTTCTTGAGCAGGAAAAAAAAGTACGTCTGGAAGTGGAATTGGAGAACCTGGAGCACTATCTTGAAGTTCAGAAGCAAAAATATGGCGATAAACTTGAATATTCCATTCAGATACCAAATGGCATGCGGACGCAGAAGATTCCCTCCCATGTGATTCTTCCGTTTGTGGAGCATGCGGTTTTCTTCGGAATGCAGCAGACAAAGGGAGTACTGAAAGTTACAATCATCGGCTTTTATCAGGGAGATAATGTGGTTCTTCGAATCGAGGACAATGGTCTTGGCATGTCGAGCGAGAAGATTATGGAGAAGTATTCTTATCTAAACCATAATTATGAAGGGTATTATATTCAGCTTGCGATGGATGTGGCGAGAGAGAAGATGAGAGAAGTTTATGGAGAGCAGCAGGATATTCGAACAGAAAATGAAGCGGGATTCGGAAATGTCAGTGTCATCTATTGGCCAGAATATTTCGAAGAAAGGATCGAATAATTAATGTATAGAGTACTGATTGTTGAAAGAGATGTTCTGATGCAAAAGGCACTTGAAACTATGATATCCAAGCAGCACAGCTTTCAAGTTGTGGAGAAAATCAGTGCCGGGGAAGATGTGGTAAAGGTATGCGATGACAATTCTATTGATATTGTCTTTATGGGACTGATGCTCAACGGGATGTCGGGAATCGACGTCAGTGAGCGGATGCACAGAAAACATCCGGAAATTATGATTTACATTTTGTCTCCTTATGCAAAGCGTTTCTACACCTAGAGCATTGTATCGGGTATTGTGAGAGACGTACTTGAGAAGCCCGTCTCACTGAAAGAGATGAAGATGGTATTATCTGATTATAAGACGGAGCACGAGGGTTCAGTTCAGGCCCAACTGGAAGAATTAGCTGAAATCCTCAAACAGAAGGATTTTCAGACGATGTATTATGCAATCGAGCGCATTGTGGACGAGATATATCAGTCTGTGGGTGCAGATTCGGCCCACTTGATCAAGGCGTTTTCTTATATCGGACAGAATCTGCTGAATATTGTCGAGTTTGAAGAATTCGACAATAAGAATATCAGAACATTGTTTCCACTGAATGAAGCACTGATTCCGGATCGAAAGTATTCGGAACTGTGGTTGTTCCGTGTGATGAACTATGTGTTTGAGAAGAGCAGCATCAATCGTTATCCGTTGTTGGAAAATGTGTTCGATTATATTGAAAATCATATCAAAGAGGACATCAATCTGAATCAGATTGTATTAAACTGCGCCATTAGTCAGGGGTATTTAAGCCGAATATTTAAGAATCAGTTTCAGGTCAGTGTAATGGAATATTTACATATGCGTAAAATTCATCTGGCGAAAGGATACTTTTATTACACCGAGGACAGTATCGGTGAGATTGCGTTTCGTCTGGGCTATAATGAAAGCAGCTATTTTAGCAAGGTATTCAAGAAGTACGAGCATGTAACCGGCAAGGAGTATCGAGAGCGGATTAAGAATACTGAGCCGGTGAATACTGTTTCTGAGGCGGAGTGAGATTCTGAGAGAATGTATGGAAAAGTGAAATTTTGAACAGATTGTGTGTGTTGCCAGCATGATCTGAAAAAACGTGAAATGGATATTTCGCGTTTTTTCTATGTTCATTTAGAAAGAAGAATGATATAATTGACTCTATGAGAACATTAATAAAAAAGATAAATAAAGAGAATATTAACAAGGAGACAATCAGAGAAGCCGGTGACATTTTAAAAAGCGGAGGACTGGTTGCATTTCCGACGGAGACGGTGTATGGACTTGGGGCCAATGCGCTGGACGAAGAAGCGGCGATGAAGACTTATGCGGCGAAGGGCAGACCTTCGGATAATCCGCTGATTATCCACATTGCAAGGCTGGAGGATTTGGAGGCGATTGTGAAGAATGTGCCGGAGGATACGCACAAGCTGGCAGAGGCTTTCTGGCCGGGACCACTGACCATGATTTTTGAAAAGAGTGATATCGTGCCTCTCGGAACAACGGGGGGACTGGATACCGTTGCCGTGCGGATGCCCAGTGATGAGATTGCCAAGGAACTTATTCTGGCGGCAGGCGGCTATGTATCTGGACCAAGCGCCAACACTTCGGGCAGACCGAGTCCGACAACTGCGGAGCACGTGAGAGAGGATCTGAATGGCAAGATTGAGATGATTTTAGATGGAGGAAGCGTGAATATTGGCGTGGAGTCCAGCATCCTGGACATGACGGTGGTTCCGCCCATGATTTTAAGACCGGGAGCGGTGACGAAGGAAATGTTCGAGGACGTGATTGGCGAAGTAGCTGTGGACCAGACGATTCTCAGCGCCAGGAGTAAGCAGCCACCGAAGGCACCTGGTATGAAGTATCGCCACTATGCACCGAAGGCTGGCCTTACGATTGTTCATGGTGATTCGGTGGAAGCAGAAGTTGCTGCAATCTGTAAGCTGGCAGAGGACGCATTGAAGTGCGGAGAATGTCCGGGAATTATTGCGACGCGGGAGACGGCGGCGGAGTACGAGAGATTTGCGAAGTCACAGGAACGGACAACGGGAACATTTTCCCATGTGCATCAAGATACCCAGGAAGGTGTGAAAGGTAAGGGGAGGCCGGACCCGACAGGGGAAGCTTTTGTCATCAAGGTAGTCGGTTCCAGAGAAAGGGAAGGCTCCATTGCAAGACATTTGTATGGAGTGCTTCGTGATTTTGATGAAGAAGATGTGACATGTATTTTCAGTGAAGATTTTGCGCTGGATGGTATTGGAAGCGCAGTCATGAATCGCCTGGAGAAGGCGGCAGGGCATCATAAGGTGAGTGCGTATGAAGTGCTGAAGAAGTAAGATGCGTGTTAACGTGTGAATTTTGAAATACAAGGAGGAGAAAGATGGCAGCAGTACATGTAATGGATCACCCGTTGATTCAACACAAGATTTCCTACATTCGACGGGAGGAGGTAGGATCCAAAGAATTCAGACAGATTGTAAGTGAGATCGGATCATTGATGTGTTATGAGGCGACCAGAGAGTTGAAGCTTCAGGATGTGCAGATTAAGACTCCAATCTGTGATATGACGGCAAAGGAACTGGCAGGAAAGAAGCTGGCAGTCATCCCGATTTTACGTGCCGGTCTTGGAATGGTGGAAGGGGTGCTTGATATGATTCCAGCCGCAAAGGTTGGGCATATTGGATTGTACCGTGATCCGGAGACTTTGAAGCCTGTGGAATATTACTGCAAATTACCTTCAGATTGTGATGAGCGGGAAGTGTTTATCGTAGATCCTATGCTTGCAACTGGCGGTTCCCTCATTGCAGCAGTTGAACTGCTGAAGGAAAAAGGGGTAAAGCACATGAGAGCGATGTGCATTATTGCAGCACCGGAAGGCGTAAAAGCATTTACCGAGGAGTGTCCGGATGTGGAACTTTACATTGGTGCGCTGGATGAGAAGCTTAATGATCATGGATGTATTGTGCCGGGACTTGGAGATGCAGGAGACCGCATTTTCGGTACCAAATAAATCGTCATAAGGAAGCGGCAAAGTTAATTCCGAGTGTCCGTTTTACGGAAGATGGAACAAGGCTGCAGGAGGAAGGAAAATGGCAGGCAAAAGAGAAGATTATATTAGTTGGGACGAATATTTTATGGGAGTTGCCATGTTGTCTGGTATGCGATCCAAAGACCCGAATACACAGGTTGGATGCTGTATTGTGAGCCAGGATCACAAGATTCTGTCTATGGGATATAACGGACTGCCTATCGGATGCTCTGACGATGAGTTTCCGTGGGAGAGAGAGGGAGAGAGCCCTCTGGATACAAAGTATGTGTACACGGTACATAGTGAGCTCAATGCGATTCTTAACTACAGCGGGGGAAGTCTTGCCGGTGCGAAGCTCTATGTATCTTTGTTCCCGTGTAATGAGTGCTGCAAAGCAATTATTCAGAGTGGAATCAAGGAAGTAATCTATGATTGTGATAAATACGCTGATACGCCGGAAGTACAGGCATCCAAAAAGATGATGGAGGCGGCCGGGGTTGCATACAACCAGTATCAACGTACCAACCGTACCATCACGATAAAGTTGTAAGAATCACAAGGAAGCAGCAAAGTGGATTTAGAACATCCACTTTATTGAATAAAACGTCCGGCTCCGGAATATATTTTAGCAAAGAGAAAAAGGAATACATCCAATGGCAAATAAATTTTTTTCCTTGGTTATGCACTTTATTTTTCGCGCTATTGTGGGGCTGGGCGCTATTTTTTTGGCAAATGAATTGCTGGCTTCCCAGGGAATCGACCTGGAAGTAGGGGTGAATGCTGTGTCACTTTTGACAAGTGGAACGCTTGGTATTCCGGGAGTTGCGCTGCTTTATGGTATTGTTGCATTAAAATTTTTGTGAGGTTTTCACAAAAAGAGTCGAATTTTGTTTTTCTACTGGACATTTAGAAAAACTATGGATATAATACGTTTCACAAGACATCACTTCTTGATGTCCGAAAAGTTCATTCGCTGTAATGGCGAATCTGTTTTGTACAGGCAGTTGGCTGTGTACATTCGTTCTGCAGGTTATATCGCAGATGTTTTCAGAAATTAGTAACAGAATATTGGTTGTGGGAAGTTCTTTGTTTTTTTGATAAAGATGCTGGTAGTGAGAGCTTTCCCATTTCAAGGGTGAAGGATGCTCTTTGAAAATAAAGCATCATGGAGGTAGTGAATATGCGGCAAAAAAATCTGGTGATATTTGACAGCGAGATATCCTATGCGAAACGTCTTATGGAAAAAATTTCCGGAAGACGGGAAGTATCTTTCCGGGTGTATGTGTTTACGGAGATGGAGAAGCTGGAGCAGTTCTCAAAAAAACAAGGTGTGGACTATCTGCTCATAGATGAGGCTTGTTCCAAGACTGTCCGGGAGGGGGTCGGCGCAAGAAGAATTCTTTTGCTGTCGAAGAACGAGGAGAAGGAGAACGAAGAGGGGATAACCTGCATTTTTAAGTACCAGTCTGTGGATAAGATTGTGGAAATGATACTGGAGGGCTGTAAATCATCAGCGTCAGGAGGAATCCTGAGAAAAAAACGTGAAGGGGCAGGGCGAGTGCTTGCTGTCTATTCTCCGATCCACCGGATTGGAAAGACGAGATTTGCAATAGAGCTTGGGAAAAAACTGGCAAAGGAAGCCCCCACGCTTTACATGAATCTGGAGGAGTATGCGGGGCGGAACCTTCCAAAGGGGGAGGCGCAGCAGGGGTTGTCGGAGCTGCTCTATTATGCAAAACAGGAGAACAGTAATCTTGGAATCCGCCTGGGCAGCATGGTCTATCCGCGGGGGGCACTGGACTGTGTGGCACCGATGTTGATTGCCCAGGATATCCGGGCGGTGACAGAAGAGGAGTGGCTGGATTTATTCCGGCAGATATTGGAGCAGAGTATTTACGAGACCATTATTCTTGATATAGGGGAAAGCATTCAGGGAATTTACGGGATACTGAAAATGTGCCAGACTGTCTACACACCTTATATTGAGACCCAGCCGGAGAAGGCAAAGCTGAGCCAGTATGTGGAGAATCTGCATACGTTGGGTCTGGAAAGTATTTTAGAACACACCATACAAAAGCAGATGAAGGAGGGACGGTAAGCATGGAGGCCATGGAGTTACACAGGGCAATACTTAGGAAGCTGGATCTGACCCGGGAGACCGAGGATGAGGAGCTGATGGATATTATCCAGGAAGTGCTGGATGAAAAAGGAAAGTCGGTTTATCTGCCGCTGCAGGATAAGATAAGGCTGAGTCGGGAACTGTTCAACGCATTTCGCAAGCTGGATATTTTGCAGGAATTGATTGAGGATGATGAGATAACAGAGATTATGATTAATGGGACGGAACACATTTTTCTGGAGAGGGCGGGACAGATTTACCCGTCACAAAAGCAGTTCCTATCCCAGGCGAAGCTGGAGGATGTCATTCAACAGATTGTCTCGGGCTCCAATCGGTTTGTCAATGAGTCCTCGCCCATTGTGGATGCAAGGCTGGCAGATGGCTCCCGGGTAAATGTGGTGCTGCCGCCAGTGGCACTCAATGGTCCCGTTGTTACAATTCGAAAGTTTCCAAAGGAAATCATTACGATGGATCATCTCTTAGAATGGGGGTCCATTAATCTAGAGGCAGTGTCTTTGCTTCAAAAGCTTGTGAAAGCAAGATATAACATTTTCATCAGTGGTGGAACCGGATCAGGAAAGACCACCTTCTTAAATGCATTATCACATTTTATTCCAAAGAGTGAACGAATTATCACAATCGAAGACAATGCCGAATTACAGATTCGGGGAATTGATAATCTGGTGAGGCTGGAAGCCCGCAATGCCAATGTGGAGGGCGGCGGTGAAATCAGTATCAGAGAGTTGATCCGTTGTGCGCTTCGTATGAGACCCGACCGGATCATCGTCGGTGAGGTAAGAGGCGGTGAGGCGGTGGACATGCTTCAGGCTTACAATACGGGGCATGACGGATCACTTTCTACCGGACATGCCAACAGCTCCAAAGACATGCTGAGCAGATTGGAGACAATGGCATTTATGGGAATGGATCTTCCGCTTTCGGCTATTTCACGGCAGATTGCATCGGGGATTGACATCATTGTGCATCTGGGGCGGCTGCGGGACCGGAGCAGGAGGGTGCTTCAAATTGTGGAAGTTCTGGATTATGAGCAGGAGGAGATTCAGACCAATGTGCTGTATGAATTTCAGGAGGAGGCGGTCAAGGATGGCAGGATTCAGGGAAGGCTGGTGAAGCAGAGTGAGATTACCAGGAAAGAGAAGCTGCTGGCAGCAGGATATTGAGAAAAAAGAATATTTGGAAGGGGTTTGTAAAGGGATTCTTCTCGCAGGTGCCGTTGCATATTTGTTTTATAATTCTGCTGTAGTGATACCATTTCTCGTACCGCTGATTCTTCTTTATCTGTATTACTGGAACAGGGAGCGTCTGAAACTGAAACAGGAGGAGTTTCTGCTGGAATTCAAGGAAAGTATGCTGACTCTAAACTCCGCACTCAGTGTGGGATACTCTGTTGAAAATGCCCTGCGTGAGGTCGTGAAGGATCTGTCTCTTCTATATGGCAGGGAAAGCCGTATCATGCAGGAATATATTTACATCGTCCATGAGCTGGATATCAATGTTGCGGTGGAGGTCTGTTTGGAGGCATTTGCAGAGCGGGTAGACGCGGAGGATGTGAAAAACTTTGTGACTGTGTTTATTACGGCAAAACGGGTGGGCGGTGACAGCATTGCAATTATCAAGAACAGCATCCAGATTATCTGCGACAAGATTGAGGTAAAGCGGGAGATTCAGACCTTGATGTCGGCAAAGGTTTTTGAATTCAAGGTGATGTCGGCCATTCCGTTTGGAATTATCTTCTATATGAGAATCAGCTTTCCGGAATTTATGGGGAGTTTGTATGGAAACTGGATTGGCAGGGTGGTGATGACTGTGTGCCTGGTGCTGTATCTGGCAGCATACTATATGGGGACGAGAATTGTGGATATTGAGGTGTAGACTAGTTGTGGGATATGAGGTGTATTCGATATAAGAAGTGCAGATGTCGAGGTGTAGATTAGTTGTGGGATATGAAGTGTATTCGATGTAAGAAGTGCAGTTAATTAAGGAACAGATATGTAGTAGAGGGAATAATGGGGGATAAGATGAGGATAAAGTAAGGAAGGGGACGGGAGTGTGTGAAAAACTTCAGGATAATACAGAAGTTAAAGAAGAAAACAAAAAGAGAAATGCTGTTTGTACTTACGGCATCCTGCGCGCTGGCGTTATGTATGTTCTATCTGGATGCACAAAGTGGGATTCCAAAGAACAAGGATGGGCAAAGTATCTTAAGGCGCGGCAGCTATGGGGAAGGTATCCGGGAACAGGAAGTCATAGCTGAGGTTCAGACATCAAATGGAAAAATAGAGGAATCGCTTACGGTTCCTGTGGAGGAAAGAGCATATAGTCTCTCACAGCTGAAAGAAGTGTTTCAGGATGCAATTGTGACATTAGAGACAGAGATACTCGGAGAAAATAAAAGTCTTGAGGAAGTGCGCAGGAACTTGAATCTAATTAGCCGTATTCCGGATTCGTCCATTCAAGTTGAGTGGGCGCTGAGTGACTATACTGTAATGAATCTTCAGGGTGAACTGCAGCAGGAGGCTCTGACTGGAGATGGAACAATCTTGGAGCTGACGGCAACTCTGTCTTATGGCGAAGAAAAGGCCATCCACACATTTTCGGCAAATTTGTTTCCACCGATGCAAAACAGTTCGGAGCTTCTTCGCTCGGAACTGGAGCGGGAGCTTTTGAAGAGCGAGGCTGAGACAAAGGAGGAAACAGCAGTCATTCTTCCAGAAGAAGTGGAGGGAAAGGCTGTGACATGGAGTCAGAAAAAGGAACAGCGAGGCTGGTATATTCTGGGACTTGGAATGCTGATCTGTGTGTTGCTCATTGCCTGGGAGCAGCAGAAGGAGCGGGAATCGGAAGAAGAGAAAAAGAAGCAGATGGTCTGGGACTATCCAGAGCTTATTAATAAACTGACCCTCCTTCTCGGAGCCGGAATGACTGTGAAAAATGCATGGGTTAAGTTGATCACTGACTATGAGAACAGGTCCGATAAAAAGGAATGCCATGTCATTTATGAGGAGATGGCATACACTTACCATGAAATGCTGGGAGGAATGCCGGAGAGTGAAAGCTATGAACGGTTTGGAAGACGGTGCAAGATTCAGATGTATGTCAAGCTGGGGGCGATGCTTTCACAGAATCTGAAAAAAGGTGCCAGAGGTCTGACCCCGCTTTTGAAGCTGGAGGCAGTCAATGCACTGGAAGAGCGAAAGGCAAATGCAAGGAAACTGGGGGAAGAGGCCAGCACAAAGCTGCTTGCACCAATGTTCTTCATGCTGGCAATTGTGTTGATTATCGTGATTGTTCCTGCTTTTTTCTCCATGCAGATGTAGGAAGGGCTGCTGCAAGCTTTTATAGAAAACTTGACATACAGCATCAGCCCGTTTGTAAGCGGATTGCGAATATCCGTTTTGACGATGATTTGCTGTTTTGAGAAAGGAGGTGAGAGAGTATGAAAAGAGCAAACATAGTAAGAAGAACCATGCTGCGTGCGAGTATCACAGTGAGAAGTATGGAACAGAGAGCCGTGGAAAAAGCCCGGGAACTCTGGAAAGATGAACAAGGAATCGGTGTTGTGGAAGTTATTTTAATTCTAGTGGTCCTAATCGGGCTCGTCATTATCTTTAAGTCACAGTTAACCAGTCTGGTCAATACAATTTTCCGGAAAATTACAAGTGAGAGCTCAGGAATTTAACCTCAGCAAGTAGCAAAGCGGATTGCGAATATCCGTTTTGACCAAGTAAAGGACTTTATGGAATTCAGAGTCAGGCAGAGAAACTGATTGTGAATATCAATTTTGGTTCAAAGACAAGACAAGGAAGAGGAGGGCAATATGAAAAAGGGAGAAATTACTGCATTTTTAAGTCTGATTTTTGTCCTCCTGCTTTCTTTTATCGGGGCATTGACGGAAAGTGCCGCCATTCAGATATCGAAAAACTACAGCAGGGAGAATATGGACACGGCAATGTACTCCGTATTTGGCGAGTACCAGCGAGAAATGCTGGAAGATTATGAGATATTTTCATTGGATGGCAGTTATGAGACTGGAAGCTACTCGGAACAGAACCTTCTGGACCGCCTGATCTATTATGGTGCTTCTGCTATGGAAAATGAGGTGGAACAGATACAGCTATTAAGCGATAACAACGGGGCACCGCTCAGAGAACAGATTATTTATTATATGAAGGATTACTATGGAATCACGGCGCTGGAGGACCTTTCGGGTCAGCGGGAAAACTGGGAGGAAATGGAAATCCAGGGAGAAGCCTGTGAACAGGAGCGAAACCAGTCCCAGGCAATCCTGGACTCGGCTCAGGAGACATCATCGTCCTCACAGGAACTGACCGCACTGGCTGATTTGGAGCGGTCGGGAATTCTGGAACTGGTTTTGCCAGATACGTTGACTTTATCAGCTAAAGCTGTCTCGCAGGATGCCCTGCCTTCAGCCAGGTCACTTCAATCCGGTCGCGGAACGTTTGAGATCGGAGCAGAGGTAGACTCTGTTGCGGCAGATTTGTATCTGGTGGAATATATTTTGAGGAAATTTGGAAATGCACTGGAAGGGAAAGATGGTCACGGTCTCAGCTATGAGATGGAATATCTGATTGGCGGTAAGGCATCCGATAAAGAAAATCTGGAAACGGTCTGCAGACGGCTTCTGCTTCTTCGCATGGGGACAAATTACATTTATCTGCAGGGAGACGCGGGAAGGCGTGAGGAGGCGGAACTTCTGGGACTTGCAATAGCAACGCTGATGCTAATGCCCGAGGCGGCGGAAGGAATCGCACAGGTTCTTCTTTTGGGCTGGGCTTATGGAGAGAGCATTACGGACTTACGAATTCTATTTCGCAATGGGAAAGTTCCTTTGGTGAAGACCGGTGAAAACTGGCATCTTCCGTTATATGGTTTATTTACCCTGGCGTCGGGAAACGGCGGAATTACAGGTCAGGAAAATGCAGAAGGGCTTACCTACCGGGAATATCTTCGCATGATGCTGTACCTGAAAGGAAAAGAGAAGAACACAAAGGGAATTATGGATTTGATAGAAATCAATCTTCATACAAAAGGGCTTACATTTTTTCGGGTAGATGCCTGTGTGACAAAGCTGAAAATCCAAAGCAGGGCAAAAGTAAAACAAGGCTTCGAATATGATTTTTCAACATACTTTGGGTACCGATAATGCAGAACAAATACAGGTGCCCTTTCCTTTATTACAATCCACAAACCAACAAATAATAATGAAAGGAAGTAAGCATGAGACAATTAAGTACCATTCATCTAAAAAGTCAAAGACCCCATTCGGGAAGGGCATCTGTATTTGTTCTGCATCAAAAAAAGAGACGTGGAAGTGTTACCGTGGGGGCGGCACTTGCCATCCCCCTTTTTCTATTTGCCTCGCTTTGTATCATCTATATTATGGAAATTATGTCGATTGAGAGCAGTATCAAGGCCGGAGTGAGCAGTGCCGGAAAACTTGCTGCAAAAGAACTGTATCTGCTTCCAATTGTGAATGTGGTGAAACTGCAGTCTGACATTGTAAATGCAGTCGGGAGCGAAAAGCTGGATCAAAGTATTGTGGAGGGCGGAAGTGGTGGTCTGCACTGCTACAAATCCTACGCGTCCTCAAGTGGAGAGCTTTACCTGACTGTGGAGTATAAGGTACGGATTCCATTGCCGTATTTTACTATTCCTACAATTTCAAAGCGGGAAAGCCTTCATATGAAAGGATGGACCGGGTATGAGAAAGCGGAAAACGGACTGGCGGGAAATGCACTGGTCTATGTGACACTGGATGGAATGGTCTATCACAAGGATTATCATTGCACGTATCTTCAGCTATCCATTCATATGGTGCCATCGGGAAGTCTTGGTCAGCTGCGCAATGACAGCGGAGGACGTTATTATGCCTGCGAATTATGCGTAAGAGGAAATCCGGGGAGTGGGGTATTTATTACAGATACTGGAACCCGATATCACAATTCAATCGGATGTAGTGGTCTAAAAAGAACGATTTT
Organism: Hespellia sp.; assembly: GCA_028689735.1. GTDB lineage: Bacteria > Bacillota > Clostridia > Lachnospirales > Lachnospiraceae > Hespellia. The sequence continues at coordinate 26,894 of JAQVCP010000006.1, forward strand.
TACCCTGCCGTTATCGGCAGTGGGAGAGAGAGGAGCGTGTTCAAGATGTGGACAATGAGTCAGGTATTGTGTGGAATTTTTCTGGTGAGTCTTTCCATACTGGATATCCGGTACCGTCAGGTGCCTTTGTGGTTTCTGCTTACAGGCGGCGTATTTGTTGTGCTGTCAGCACTGGTAGAAAGTCCCGAAAATACAGGATTGATGATTGCAGGTGGTGTAGTCGGGGGCATCTTTCTATTTATCAGTAAGATTACAAGGGAAGCTTTTGGATATGGAGATAGTATTCTGATTGTAATTCTCGGAGCATTTCTGGGAATGTGGAATATGTTCTATCTGCTGATTCTGGCATTTTCTCTTTCCGGAATTTTTGCAATTTGTGGAATGATGCTTCGAAAGTTTGCAAGGCGCACAGCCTTTCCATTTATTCCCTTTCTGACATTGGCTTATCTGGGGGTGATTCTGTTATGAGTAACAGACGAAATAAAACGATGGTTCGGGGTGTGGCAACAGTGGAAATGGCGTATATTATGCCTGTTGTTTTTTTAGTGTTTTTGGTAATTGTCTATACTTCTTTCTATTATCATGACAAGAATATTCTGATAGGAGAAGTCAGCGAAGCGGCAGTTGTGGCAGCACAAAAACAGAGGACGCTGAAAGGGTTGGATGCAGAAGCGGTGGCAGGACACTTTCAGAATCGGGCAGAACATAAAGTGATCATGATGTCAGGAGTCTCTCTTTCTGTGACAGAATCCGGAAATTACATTGTGGCAGCGGCAAACGCATCGCATGGACGAATGCGTCTTGAAATAGAAAAGAAGGCAACTAAAATGGAAAACGAGAAATATATACGTTTACTCAGAAAGGCGGATTTGAGAGAATGACTACAAAATATAAGCGTGATATCAATAGAGCATATCTGGTGATAGAAGAGCAAATTTTATATGAAGAAGATTACCAGATGCCGATGCTAAAGAAGAACCATATTCCGGGAATTCTGGAGATAGAGGGGCATGGAATCGATGAAAAAAGTCAGTATTCTTATAATGTCAGTGGCAAGACATCTATGAAATCCTTTTTTGAAAAAAGAAAACTGGATCGAGAGGATATGGAACAGTTTATTCTTCAATTAGTGAAGCTGACAAAGCTTTTGCAAAATTTCCTGTTAGATCCGAATAAGCTGCTGTTGGATGCGGAGTATATTTTTACAGAGAAAAATCAGTGGTATTTCTGTTATCTTCCGGTTGCGGAAAAGTCATTATGCCAGTCTTTTCATGAATTGACAGAATATTTTGTGAGTCAAGTAAATTATGAAAAGAAGGAAGGAATCCATCTGGCCTATGAACTTCATAAGGCGACCATGCAGGAGAATTATGATATTGAAAAAATCATGGAAGAATATGAAGTGATGGAACAGGAGCAGGCACTTGCAATTGATCAGCTGGAGGAGCGGGGGAATATCTTCAGTCTGGATGAAGGGGAAGAAGATGAGGAGGGGGAGCCATTGTATTATGAAGATGTGCAGACACTTCGTGAGGTAGGTGGAATATGGGAGTCACTGCGGCATACCTTTCACCGGAAGAAACAGCCAAAATGGGGAGAGTGGGAAGAAGAGCTTCCCTGGGAGGATCAGTTTCCTCGGTGAAGGGATAAATTCCTGGTTACTTTATAGTGTTTTATAGTTTGCGGAAATGAAAAATACAGGTTGCTTTTTGGTCGTAAGTCTTTATAATAAAGGTATCCAGAACTTAGGACTTGGACTGTTATAGTAATGATAGGTATCGTGATAAAAAACTCAAAGGAGTATTAGATGAATCAATCCAAAAAGCCAGTCTGTACGATCGGCTTCATTGTAATAAATGTTATTGTGTTTCTCGGATTATCGTTTATAGGAATGACCGAGGACGCGGAATTCATGCTCCACCACGGGGCAATGTATGCGCCCTATGTGGTGGAAGGTCATGAATATTACCGGCTTATTACCTGTATGTTCCTGCACTTTGATGCGGGGCATATCATGAATAACATGATTATGCTCGGCGCACTGGGCTGGACATTAGAGGGAGAAACCGGACACATAAAATTTTTTCTTATTTATATGGTCAGTGGTCTGGCAGGAAATCTGCTATCGTTGGCAGCGAGCCTCAGCAGCTGGGACATGGCAGTCTCAGCAGGTGCTTCCGGAGCTGTTTTTGGAATCATGGGAGCAATCATTTATGTGGTGATTCGTAATCACGGCAGCTTTGGCCGGATTTCCGGAAAAGGTCTGGCATTTATGGTGGGCTTAAGTTTGTATTATGGATTTGCCAGTGAAGGGGTAGATAACTTTGCCCATGTCGGTGGATTGATCGGTGGGTTTTTCATGGCAGTACTGCTTTATCATAAACGGATTCCAAGAAGACAGAATGCAAAAAATACTTTTGGAAGAATGTAAAAGATACTTCTTTTGAGGTTACAGCGGCAGTGCAACAGTAAAGGTAGACCCCTTGTAAGGAGTTGAATTTACCGTGAGCGTACCACCGTGGGATTCTACGATCCTTTTGGAAATGGCAAGGCCGAGACCTGTGCCATCCTTTTTATATGTAGTAAATGGCTCAAAAATAGAATCAAGCTTTTCGGCTTCAATGCCACAGCCGTCATCGCGGCATTCAATCACAATCTGGTCTCTGCGCCTGGAGGCATCCAGATAAATATGTCCCCCATCACTAACCGCATCTCGCGCATTTCGCAGCAAATTCAGCAAAACCTCCTGCAATTTATGCTTATCCCCTGTAAACGTAGTAATTGCTTTATCCACATTAGAAACATACTCGATATCGCTGTCCTCCAGTGAAATTGCAAAGGAGATAGATACATTTTTAATCAGCTTGTTCAGTGAGAACGGACTGTAAGTCAGGTGCTCTCCGTTGTTAAAGGAGGAGAGCTCATTTAGAAGCTGACACATGAACTCCACATCAGATAATGTCTGTTCCCAGTGCGCGAAATTTTTTACCTCCGGGTGCTGCATTTCCATCATCTGCAAGGATGAAAATACCAGTGTGAGCGGATTGCGAATCTCATGGGAAATGGTAGAAACATTGATTCTGTGGTTTTCAAGAAGCTGGTTTATTATATCCCGGGCGTCCTTATTTGACTCCATCAGCTGGTTCATTTTTTTTGTATCGATATTATGCAGCATATATGTACACACCTTTCTTTACACGCAATATTTAATACTAAAAGTGTAGCACCGAAGGACAGACGGTTCAATGAAAAGCGTTCGACAAATTGTTTGGAAAACTTCTGCGGGAAAAAAGAAAGAAGGCAGTAGATTTTGGTGCTACTCAACTGAGTACTTTCAAAATCTTGTATTTTCGCAACAAATAAGCTAAAATAACAACAAGTACTTTCCACTCCCGAAACATCACGAAATCGGGCGGTGGAGGACGCAAAAGCAATGAGGTAGTTATGAGAAATGAGGGAACGACTATGAAAGATTCAAATTGTATTTTTTGTAAACTTGCAAATGGAGAGATTCCAACTACAACGGTATATGAGGATGATGATTTTCGCGTGATCCTGGATGCAAATCCGGCTACAAGAGGGCATGCACTGATTCTCCCAAAAGAGCACTGTGCAAATATATACGAGATTAGCGAAGAACTGGCAGCAAAGGCAATGAAGCTGGCGAAGAAGCTGGTAACAGAGTTTACAGAGAAGCTGGGATGTGACGGATACAATATCGTTCAGAATAATGGAGAGGCAGCAGGGCAGACGGTATTTCATTTTCACATGCATCTGATTCCGAGATACAAGGATGATGGGGCCGCATTTGGATGGCATATGAGTGAGCTGACAGATGATCAGAAAGTAGAGTTGTTGGAAATATTAAAATAAGGACCCGGAGAAAAAAAGTGAACGAAAGAAAAAGCTACGACGAAATTTACAGAAATTACAATAATTTTGTCTATAGAGTTGCATTCCAAATTCTGGGCGACAAACATTTAGCGGATGATATCATGCAGGACGTTTTTCTGAAACTGCTCACTGTCTTTGAAGAGACGGACCAGGGAGGAATAGCGTCCTGGTTGCATTCTACGACAAGTCACATGGCATTTAATTATTTGAAGAAGGCGAAACGTGAGATCTTGAAAGAAACGATTTTTGATGATTACGGTAATATGGGCATGGTAAAGAGCATAGATGAAGAGTATGTCATGGGTCAAAGAGACGAGGAGTTCCACCGCCTTCACACATCGATTATGCAGGAAATGATGGACAAGAATCCAAAATGGTATGACGCATTTCACATGTGTTACACACTGAAGGTTCCGCAGAGTGAAGTGGCAGCGGAGATGGAGATTACAGTGGACTCGCTAAAAGGCATGTTGAAAAGAACGAAGAATTGGATGAGAAAATGTTACGGTGTAGAGTATAAGGAGATTGATGAAAAATTTTAAAGAGCATTGTGAAGACCGGGACGAAGATTACAATAGGCAGAAACCTATAAGCTGGGAATGAAGAGATTCAAGATATGACGAGTTGGACGATGGATGCAAATGAGAGTCCAAAGATGTTTTTGAGTCAAAGATATTTTTGATACAAAAACAGACATCCGAATGAATGTCTGTTCTGAAAAATGTTGGATTATTATTTGCTGGAAGCCTCTTCGATCAGCTCAACGATGGTGTCAATAGAGTTTTGCTGGTTGGAATTTTTCATTGCTTCCATAAAAGTATTGCGCTCATCGTAAAGACGGTGTACATTTTCAAGGAGGGACTCCTTCGTGAGATTTTCCTCTTCTATGACAAGGCTAAAGCCTTGCTTCTCAAAGGAGCGGGCATTGAGAATCTGGTCACCACGGCTGGCATTGGCTGACAGCGGGATGAGAAGATTCGGCTTGCGAAGTGCCAGGAGTTCACAGATTGCATTTGCTCCGGCACGAGATATTACGATATCGGCCAGTGCAAAGATGTCGCGAAGCTCGGACTTGATGTATTCGAACTGTGCATAGCCTGCAAGGTTCGTAAGGCTCTCATCCAGCTTGCCCTTGCCGCAGAGATGAACCACCTGGAACTTTTTAAGAAGTTCAGGAAGTGCAAGTCGGACTGCGTTGTTGACTACAACAGAACCCAGGCTGCCACCGATGACCAGGATAACCGGCTTGTCAGCTGAGAATCCGCAGAGGTCCAAAGCGGCAATCTTATTCCCGGAGAGCAGCTCCTGACGAATCGGAGAACCGGTAAGAACAGCTTTGTCGGATGGCAGATGTTCCAGAGTCTCAGGAAAGTTACAGCACACCTTCGTTGCAGAAGAAAGGGAAAGTTTGTTGGCGAGTCCCGGTGTCATGTCGGATTCGTGAATAATCGTAGGCACGTTGTTCTTCTTGCCTGCCATAACAACTGGCACAGATACAAAACCGCCCTTAGAGAAAATAATATCCGGCTGCAGTTCCTTAATCAGTTTGTTGGCTTCACCAAATCCTTTCAGAACACGAAATGGATCGCTGAAGTTCTTCGTACTAAAGTAGCGGCGCAGTTTTCCGGATGAGATTCCATGATAAGGAATGCCAAAGGGTTCAATCAGTTCCTTTTCAATCCCTTCGTAGGAACCGATGTACTGAATATCGTAACCGAGTTCCTTCAGTCGTGGAAGCAACGCAATATTGGGGGTAACATGGCCTGCCGTGCCACCACCTGTAAGTATGATTCGTTTCATATGATAATCCTCCAATGTTAATCAAATTGTAATAATAATAGTATCAAACTGATTGCGGCAAAAGTCAAGACATTTGCCAGCAAAATCACGAGGTGTTAAATGAAAGATAAAAAGATTTTATCGCTACAAAAGGAAATGGAAGAAGAGGCAAGGCGCATTGAGCAGGCGGTCCTCTCAGATCCCAACTTGCAGGATCTGGAAGTGACCGAAGAAATGAACGAGCGTCACTACCGCCTGGTTGCCGAATATCAGGCGAAGAAAGCCGAGCGCGAAGCGCGGGTGGCTAAGGAGAATGATCCAAATCAAGAGCTGCTGCAAACAAAAATGCAAGAGTCAGAAGCAGATTCGGAATTTGCCGGAGAGATTGGCGTCGAGAGTGTTCTGTCTGAGCAAGATAGAAAAGCACTGGAGATTGGACGTCAGGTTCTTGCCGGGAAGAGTCCGGTTGTGGAGACTGCTGGCGAGATGAAGAAAGTACGCAGGATGCCGCGGAAGAGAAAAGTTGCTTTTGCTTTGGTGGCTGTCATGGTGCTAGTGCTTGCTGTTGGGATGACTAGTGTGGGGAGTCGGCAGTATTTGAAGGAAGTCTGGGAGAAGATGTTAGGAAAACAGGCTGTGGTTGTGACTAGTACGGAAGATACAGATAATAAAAAATTGGACGAAATTGACGCTGCAAACGTGTATAAAGAAATTGATGAAAAATTGGGAATTAATGCTGTGAAACTAGGAGTCTTGCCAAGAGGAATGCAAATTAGTGATGTTGAAATAGATGAAGAACAAGGAAGTGCAAAGATTTTCTATTTATATGAGGATCAGATTTGTATTTACAGTATATATGCAAATGGAACAACTTCTTCAAAAGGGCAGAAAATGGAGGATAATCTAAAGGGAACATTTAGGGTGACAACGGAAAAACAAAGTGTTGCTATTTCTGAATATCTTTTAGACAATGATACTGAGCAAACTCGCCTAGTTGCTGAATATGAATATCAGGGGGTTCAATATCAACTTATGGGAATAATGAAGAAATCGGAATTTGAAGGTATAATAAAAAAATTATTTTATTTATAAAAAAGCGACACTTTTTTTATTGATAATTGTTTATATTATATAAGCCAAGTAAATAAGGAGGGGAAAGTGAGAAAAAGAATAATATCATTAATTATTTCGTTAGTTTTAATATTTGCCATGTCTTTTACTACGATATATCCTGCAAAAGCGGAAGATGCAAAGAGTGTAGAGGGGTCTCATTTGACAGAGAAAGAGGAGTCAAACGGCAACGCAATACTTAAAATGAGAGGTATTTATCTTCAAACAGGAGATTGTTCTATCACGAGCGCGGGCCGGGGACGCATTTATATCTATGGTTCTACTACTGCGAATTATGTGGTAGACATGGTTGTTGTTGGTGTATATGTAGAACAGTACAATGAAAAAACCGATGAATGGGATCAAGTGCATTTTGTTTCTAAAGAAGCAACTAATAATTACTACGTAAGTCTTGGTCAAACTCTTTTGGTAGAAAGAGGTTACTATTATCGTGTGCGGGCAGCACATTCGGCTGGACCTAAGGACAGTTTAAGAGATACAGCTGATTCTGCAACAGACGGTATCATGATAAAATAAAAATTCAATATTCTCAATCCCCCCCCCGAGAGCCTGTAGTCGCTGCCCCGATTGCAACGCAAAAGCAAGGTAACCGTTAACTTATTATTATAATGTTGTCGTGTACCCCAAGACGAATGCCACTACATTCTTTTTACGAGAAGTCGTTGCTGATACCAAATCGGGACAGCGACTACAGGCCCCCGGAGAGAAGCGGGAATTATACTATTAAAAAATGAATACGAAAAGAATACCCTTTTTATTAGAAAAGACTGGGTGAAAAAGAGTGGAGAAGCAACTGAGTTATTTACCAGTTGCTTCTTTTAATGCTGTCGCTAATTGATCCGGACAGGATGTCGGTTTGAAGCCACATTTGATTCCACTGAGACGGGAGATTGCTTCATCAACGTCCATTCCTTCAACGAGAGCAGCAACACCTTGTCCATTTCCATGGCATCCACCAGTGAAAACTACGGATGTTACTTTGTCGTTTTCTACTTCAAAGTGGATGTTGTTAGAACAGACTCCCTTTGGTTTGTAATCCATTTGTTCGTCCTCCTTTTTGTGAATAGAAAGATTATAGCAAAAAAAATGTCGAAAGGCTATACATTTGAAGCAGGTTTTATAGAAATTTAACCTCATCAAGCAAGTAGCAAAGCGAATTGCGAATATCCGTTTTGACCTGCGCTGAAATACGATAAAGGTTCGAACGATTATGAGAATCATCACGGCTTGGCATTTTGAATCTGCAAAACCAGATGTGCTGTCCATTTCCAAAGGAGATGAAGCGTACCGGCGCCGGTTATCGTTGCCAGGATATAGACAATAATTCCAACCGGAGTACTGGTGTGGGCGGCAATTACGGTGAAGACACGCTGTCCCATGCTGTGCAGTGGATTGATGTAGAACATATCGATTTCACCGTAAGGCGTCAGCAGAAGATTCAGCGCAGTTGCGATGATACAGCAGAAGCCGTAAATGCAGGTGGCTGCGAAAAACTGGCAATCAGCGAATGGGCCTGGGCGGTGGTTAACTTTGTTGGCAGATGTGATATCGGCATGGATATTCAGATATCCGGCGTAAAGTCCGAGCACAATCAGCAGGATGTGCCACAGATAGGAGTGGATCGTCAGGGCTCTCAAGGGATACTGCATACCGCTGGTGTCAAAGAAAACGAAGATTCCGCCGAGCAGGCTGTAATCCATGAGAAATGCAAGGAGGACTTGCCGGGTACCTTCTTTGCGGGCAAATGGATAGAGCAGGCAGAGGTACATGGCAATGCTGCAGAGCTGGAAGGGAAAGTACCATACACAATATTGTCCGTGAAAAATATGGAAGGTAAGTGTGTACTGTTTCCATACTTCACTTAAGAACATAAGAACACCGCAAACTGGTATAAGATTTCCTTTTTTCATTTGTCTGGTTTTCCTTTCATAGCGTCATTGTGGATGAATTCGTCAAAGAAGATGATACATTTTAACTTTGGGAAACCAATCCTTCTTAACTTTCTTAAATCAATCCCGCTTCAAGTAAGCGGAGCATTAAATGCAGGAGAGAATTGGCAGTCATTTGGAACATAATCATATACAATAAGTTTACACCGAATCCCAGAAAAATGCACCATTCAACATTTTTTATAGTATTTTAATTGCTTTTTTTCTGGTAGTATACTAAAATACAAGTATCTGTCTTTATGGCAGTATGAGAACTAACAGAGGTGGAATGACCATGGAAGAAGAATTGAGACAAAGAACAATTGTAGATATTATGGATGAAGTACTTACGACAGTCGGCGAGTACTATGACGCGGATTATGTTTATTATATTGAAAAAGAGATTGAGGACGATTCTGTTTCTACAGTTTACGAATGGTGCGCCCCTGATATGCCAAGTCAGAGAGAGTATCTGAAAGTTATGACAGAGGAAGACACACCGGACTGGTTTAAGAGAGAGACACAGGACAGTACGGAAGCAAGCTACAGTGCATTCCGCCAGATTTCTGAGGGGATGGTAAGTGTTCTTGCGGCAGTTGAAGTGCATCACGGGGGAAGTGACCCGGCTCTGCTTCATGCAGTAATGCCATATATTGCACAGTCGATTGTCAATCAGAAGCAGCAGAAGCAGCAGGAATATCTGAGTTATCATGATGATTTGACAGGGCTTTTGAACCGCAATAGTTTCGTGTTGTATCTTGAAGAAGTGCAAAAAAAGAAGTTAAAATCATTGGGAATATTGTCTGTGGATATCAATAGCTTGAAGTTATTTAATCAGGAATTTGGCCGGGAGTATGGCGATGAAGTCGTAATCCGTGTCGGTGAGATTCTGGAGGAGTATTTCAAGGGGGCGATGGTATATCGCCTGACTGGTGATGAATATATGGTCATTATCGAGAACATTCCCTATGAGAAGTTTAATAAACAGATTCATGGTGCGAACACCAAGCTGGAGAACATTTCCCGTTCACTGGTTGCTATGGGGCACGCATGGGAGAAGATGGACATTGATGCGAATCGTCTGGTGGAGAAGGCTGTGGAGGCCATGCATGATGAGAAGGCAGAGCATCGTAAGCATCCGGAGAAGTTCAAGCATGTCCCGATTATCAAGGAGGATCTTCTGGAGGACATCAAGCAGCAGCGTTTTATTGTCTGTCTGCAGCCGATTATGGATGTTGAGCGTGATAGTGTTGCTCGGGCAGAGGCACTGGTGCGTTACAGACATAAGGATATCGGCATCATTGGACCGGAGCGGTACCTAAGGCTTCTGGAGCAGACAAAGCTTTCCCATTATCTGGATTTATATATGTTTCAAGAGATTTGCAAGATTCTGCATCGATGGATACAGAATGATATGGATTTGATACCAATTTCGGTCAATATGTCCTGCACAACGCTGCGTCAGGAAGGGATTGTAGATAAGATGATTGCAATCATTAACCAATATCACGTGCCGTGTGAGTATCTTGAGCTTGAGATTGCAGAAGAGGGCGGTTCCGTGAATCCTGAGATGATTGCTGAGATCAGCAACCAGATTCGCAAGTCTAATATCCGCGTTTCATTGGATAATTTCGGGACAAGGAATACAAGTATGTCAATCCTTTCTGTCATGGAATTTGATGTGCTCAAGCTTGACCAGACCTTGATCACGAATATTGTAGGAAACTCCCGCAGCCAGGTAGTTACACAGTCCATTATTGAGCTGTGCCATAAGCTGGGAGTTCATGTGATTGCGAATGGTGTAGAGACCAAGGATCAGCTGAATATGCTGAAAGAATTGAATTGCGATTATGCGCAGGGCTTTATGTTCAATAAGGCAATTGCAGTAGATGCATTTGAAGTCAGATATATGCAGAAGTAATATTGGAAGATATGAGAAGTACAGAGTAGTAACGAATAAAAAGTCATATGTATAGAATAATAGTAATAACTGGAAGAAGATCGTGCAGGTCATAGAGAAAAAAGTAAGGATGGGGCATGGTAGCAACATGGATAGCGGACGTGTCGCCGCTGATGGATTCGGCGCGATATGAGAGGCTCCGCAGTCTGGCCCCCCTCTGGCGCCGAAACAAAGCGGATCGAATCCGTTTTGCAGACGGAAGGGCATTAAGCATCGGGGCATGGACACTGTGGGAGAAAATGAAAAAGGAATACGCACTGAACGACCAGGCAGTGTTCAACTTGTCTCACTCAGGAAGTTATGTCATGTGCTCTTGCGAGACAGAAAAAGTATCAGAAGCAAAGGTTGGCTGTGATATTCAAAAAATAGAAAAATTGCGGCTGAATCTGGCAAAACGATTTTTCTGTGAAAATGAATATCACAGCATTTTATCTATTGAGGATGAAGATGAGCAGCGTGACTTATTTTACCGATACTGGGTCTTGAAGGAAAGCTTTGCGAAGGCGACCAGACAGGGATTGAAGATTGGTCTGGATCGGTTTGAAATTGGTCTGTCACCGGATTGCAATCCGGTACTGCTTTGTCAGCCAAAGGAGATTAGAGAACAGTACTATTATAAGGAATATAAAGTGGACGGACTGCCATACAAGCTGGCAGTGTGTGCTACGGACAATGAATTTGCGGGAAAGCTTTCCGTGTTCAGTTTGATAAGATAATGAAGGAACTTGCTGATATGCAAGGAACTTGGATAAATAGAGTTAGATGAATGAGGTTCAAATGGAAGAGATAAAAGAGTCACAAAAAAAAAGGACGGGTTCTGATGGAAAGTCCTATGGGGAACAAACCCATAAACGGAGTAAATCTGAGAAAAAAGAGAAGAAACGTCATATTTCTATGAGTAATGAGCAACTGAAGCGCATTTGCGTGGTCGTTCTTATCGGTGGAATTGCGGGCGGAATAATTGTGGGAAGTGTGGTGAATTCTGCCAGGGCGAACGCCGCAATCAAGACGGATCAGAAGGAAGCAAGGCAGACACAGAAAGAATTAGAAACGCAGGTGAAAGAACTACAGTCAGAGCTGAAGGATGCACAGTCAGGGACAACACTGGAAGCGGTGACATCTGACTGGAACATGATGTTGGTGAACACGGACCATCCATTAGATATGGCTTATGCACCGACGCTGGTTACGGTTGGGGATCCAGCTGATAACATGCAGGTAGATGAGAGGATAGCGGATTCCCTGAATAAGATGCTGGAGGATGGAAAAGCAGCCGGACTGGATATGCAGATTTGTTCTGCTTATCGTGATACAACGAAGCAGAAAGAGATATTCAATTCCACCATGGAGAATTGGATTGGACAGGGATATTCCAACTATGATGCATTTGAGGAGACAAGAAAATCTGTTCAGATTCCGGGATGTAGTGAGCATGCAACCGGGTTGGCAGTTGATATCATCTCCAAAGCCTACACAGAGTTGGATGAAGCGCAGGCGGCTACGCCAGAGGCCCAGTGGCTTGCACAGAATTGTCCGAAGTATGGATTTATCCTGAGATATCCTCCAGAGAAGTCCGACGCTACCGGGATTATCTATGAACCGTGGCATTACCGTTATGTAGGAGATGAAGCACAGGCGATTACGGATTCCGGATTGACGTTTGAGGAATATGTAGAGCAGAAGGCAGCGGGTACGTTAGGTACTGCAGCGGACTCAGCGGAGACTGATACAAAGAATACAGACACAAAGAACACAGATACAAAAAACACAGATACAAAAAACACAGATAAAAAGACGTCCTCTAAAAATTCAGACAAAACTTCATCGAACTAATATACAGAATAACAAAAAGCTTCCAACTCATTTTCATGAGCCGGAAGCTTTTTGTTTGCCCGGGAAAGTTCTTTAAACATTCCCGGGAGGCAAATATCTGTGATGCAGACAAGAGTCATGTACATATGCACAATCATCTTTGCTGCCTGCCTGCTAAGATTAAATTCGGAAGTTGAAGTCTGCGTAAGCACTGGAACCATGCTCGTGCACGTCAAGTCCGTCAATTTCCTCTTCTTTGGAAACTCGAAGACCAATTGTTTTGTTAATAATTGTAAATACAATGATTGCCATAATTGCCACATAAGCCATAACACTCACAACACCGATAATCTGTGTTCCCAGATTGATCTCGGATGAAAATACACCAGTAAGAATTGTTCCTGTTGCTCCACATACACCGTGGACGCTGATTGCACCTACAGGATCATCAATTTTAGCTACTTTATCAAAGAACTCTACAGAGAATACAACCAGTGCACCTGCGATAAGTCCGATGATGATTGCTGACCAGTTGCTGACTACATCACAACCGGCTGTGATTGCTACAAGACCTGCAAGTGAACCGTTGAATGTCATGGACACATCAGGCTTGCCATAACGAACCCATGTTACGACCATTGCCATCAGAGTAGCTGCTGCAGCTGCAAGGTTTGTTGTCATAGCGATGTCACCGAGAGAAGTAGTAGCTGCGGTGGTAGAACCACAGTTGAATCCAAACCAGCAGAACCAGAGAATAAATACACCAAGTGCTGCGATTGGAAGGTTATGTCCGGGGATAGCTCTCGGCTTTCCGTCTTTGCCGTATTTTCCGATACGAGGTCCAAGAATCTTGGCACCAATCAGTGCACAGATACCGCCGACCATATGTACAGCTGTAGAACCGGCGAAATCGTGGAATCCCATTGAAGATAAGAAACCGCCGCCCCAGATCCAGTGACCGGATACCGGGTAAATGAAAATGCTGATTGCTGCACTGTATGCAAGGTAAGCTGCAAATTTTGTACGCTCAGCCATGGAGCCGGATACGATGGTAGCAGCTGTTGCACAGAATACTGTGTGGAAAATGATGAAGACACCAATCGGAAGCCCGTTGAATAGTCCATCAGCATCTGCCAATTTTGTGGGATCCAAAAATCCGGATGTACCGATGATTCCGTTCAAATCTGAACCATGCATGATTGCGAATCCGAATACGAAGAAAAGTAAACTGCCAAGTACGAAGTCCATCATATTCTTCATTAAAATGTTACCTGTGTTTTTTGCTCTTGTAAAACCAGCCTCACACATTGCAAAACCAGCCTGCATAAAATATACCAAAAATGCTCCGATCATCGTCCAGACGATGTTCATAAGTAAGCCAGTGGCCTCGACACTATCCATGCCGCTGGCAACTAAATCTGCTAATCCCATAATAGTTCCTCCTTCATAGAAAAAGGGGATAATTGAAATGAAAATGCAATTTCAATTATCCCCTTTGATAACGTTTTTCTTTGCTATTAAATTTTTTCATATCTATCTTTCTTAATGCTGCTATTCTAGGTGTCTGTTCTGCGAAAGGTATTACCTGTGAAATCTGTTAAACGATACCAGATTATAATGCATCTGTTCCACGCTCACCGGTACGGATACGAACTGCATCTTCCACTTCGTAGATGAAAATCTTACCATCTCCGTAGGTTCCTGTCTGGATGACATCTACGATCTTGGTGATAATAGATTCTGCAATCTCCGGCGCAACGACTGTCTCAACCTTTACCTTAGGAAGCAGATTTACGTTATATTCTGCACCGCGGTATACTTTCTTGTGACCCTTCTGGTTACCATAACCCATGATGTTGGAAATCATAAGACCGTTTACTGAATTCTCATCGAGGATGCTCTTCAAGTCTTCTAACTTCTCTGGCTGAATGATAATCTCTAATTTTTTCATGTGAAAACCTCCTTTTGATTCATATCTTTTATTTATATCAAAAAAGGCGCTTCCCAATTATCGGAAAACGCCTTTGTTTTTGATAGGTATTATTATACATTCTGAAAATGAAAAGTCAAATAATAATTTATAAAAAATTTAGAATTTGTGGAAAATGTACAGAAAATAATAAAAATAATTAAGCCTATTGTGAATAAATAAAACTTTCGGGGAGGTTTCACTTTCTTTTTTTAAAGGAATTCAAAATTCACAGAAAGAATAGGAAAGAGATTTTTAACTTACCGATAAAGGAAGTGCATTATTTACAAATTATGCCATTGACGAATAAAATGTGATTTGCTAAAATAAGCTTAGGGAAAAAAATAGATTTATCAAGCAATTAATTCGTTTACAAAAAACGCACGAGAATTTTAGTGAAGATTCTCGTTCTCTGTCAGGCAGTGTATTGTCTGTACGCTTTGGAGAGTCAGAGATGAATCTGTTTGGAGTATAAGTTATTGCATAGTTTAATAAGGAGGCTATTTTTATGGAAAATCTTACATTTGGGGAGCAGGTCAAAATCATTCTGAGCAGAAAAGGAATGACAATCAAGGAATTAGCAGAGAAGATTGAGAGTATTACAGGTAAGAAGATGTCCCGTCAGAATCTGACGCAGAGACTGGGACGCGATAATTTTCAGGAGCGTGATATGCGGATGATCGCCACAATCTTAGGCTGTTCGTTTCAGCTGAGTATTATGGCAAGCGCAGAGGATGCTATCCAGGCATCGATGATCCCGACAAAATTACCCACCGAAGCAGAAATTGAAAAATTAGAATATAAGAAGAAGCTGAGAGAAGAAAAGCAGTCTCAGGTTAAGACGAAGGAATATTCCGATGGCACAAAAGAATCCGTCGTGGAAGAAAAACCAAAGCCGGAGCCGCGCAAGCAGGTCTACATTGTTGCCGGAACACCGAAGAAGGAAGTGGAGGCAGAAGAGCGTGACATGACCATCGGAGAAGTGTTTGAACTTCACGAGGAACTGAGTGAGCTGGAGTCCAGTAAACGGGAAGAGAAGGCGGCAGATTTGTTGTCCGGAGCAGAAGCCGATATGGAAGAAGAGCAGAAGCAGGTTTTAGATGAAACTGAGGCAGAGGAACTGGAAGAGGCGGAAGCAGAAGAACTAGATGAGACGGAAGCGGAAGAACTGAATGAAACTGAGGCAGAAGGACTGGAAGAATTAGAAGCAGAAGAACTGGAAGAATCGGAAACAGAAGGACAGAGCAGGACAGAGCCAGCAGTGATTGAGAATCAGGAAGTGGTTACCAAAGAGTCAGAGGTGCCGGACATGGAAGAAATTGAGGACGCTGGCGATGCAGCAGTCAAAGCTGACAGTGGAGCAACGATCTCCGATGCCGCAGCATTTTACGAGCCGTTCCAATCTCACACACCGATTGATGTTCATGGGGTGCAGGAGACACCGATTTATGATAAGAAGAAACCAAACAAACCGGGAGATGATGATTTTGAACCGGTTATTTCCCATGATGATTTGCCGGAGGACCGCGAGCGAGGTGAGGTGAATCCATATTCGGGAAAAGAATATCAGACCAATAGTGTGCGTATGCATCCGAACAGAATTGGATATGTGCAGGTTTATGACAGAGCAGACCATAAGTGGACTGATATGACAGAGTGGGCATTCCTTGGGTATCAGGAGAGGAAGAAAGCACTCCTTGGAAAGGAATATGATCCACCGATTTATCTTGACTAAGAACAAATCCGCGGAATCGTCACCGGGCTGAAGCATGCCGGGGATGATTCCGCAGCTTTTATATTGAGGGATGTTTACAAATAAGCAGCAAGTGGCTTGCAGGCGTCGGCTTCATACATATTTTGGATGGAGCGTAGAAGAGAAAAGAGGTAGATATCGTGAGATGGGAACAACTGCTGTCGACGAAGCGTTCAAGAGAGACTTCACGCAGCAAATATAAATCAACAGATTTGAGAAGTGAATTTGAAAAAGATTATCATCGAATCATAGGGAGTGCGTCTTTTCGGAGACTTCAGGATAAGACCCAGGTTTTTCCGCTGGATAAAAGTGATTTTATCCGGACCCGGCTGACTCATTCGCTGGAGGTCGCATCCCTTGGTAAATCTCTGGGACAGAATATCGGGCAGAATATCATTTCCGAGAAGAAGGATCCGGAATTCACCCAACAGATGAAGGAAGACATTTGCCATATCGTGGAATGTGCGGGGCTGATTCATGACATCGGCAATCCTCCCTTCGGGCATTATGGGGAGACGGCAATCCGGGAGTGGTTTGAGGAGAATCTGCCGGAACTGGAATTTGAGGGACAGCTCATTGAGGACATCCTTGGGGAACAGATGCGGGCAGATTTCTATCATTTTGAGGGAAATGCGCAAGCGCTGCGTCTTGTCACGAAGCTCCATTATCTTGTGGACGAGCATGGAATGAATCTGACATATGCCCTGCTCAATACGATTGTAAAATATCCGGGTTCGTCCTTGGATATCAATCCTGCAACCGGGAACATCAAAGATAAGAAAATGGGATACTATTTTGCAGAGGAATCAATGTTTGCCCGAATCGCGGAGACTACTGGGTGCGGGCACAATCGCCATCCACTGACATATATTTTGGAGGCTGCGGATGATCTGGCATATAAGACTGCTGATATTGAAGATGCATTTGTCAAAGGATTTCTTTCTTATTCGACGCTGATCAACGAACTCAGGAAGCTAGGTAAAGAGAATCCAGAGTCCGGTTACAACCCACTGCTTAAACTGGAACAGCTGTATGAGCGTGGCATTGGCAAGCGTGTGGACCATCCGGAGGAGTATGCAGTGAAGAACTGGATTGTCCGAATACAGGGATTTTTGATCAGCTGCGCGACAGAAGGATTCACATCCCATTATGAGGAGATTATGGAGGGGATATATCAGGAGGATTTGTTCCACGGGACATTTGGCGAGAAGCTGATGGACCTGCTTGGCGATCTGGCATTTCGTTATGTATTTTCCTCTTCGGCAATTTACCGGATGGAAGTGACAGAGGGGACCATATTGAACTTTTTGATGGATAAGTTTGTCCATGCGGCAGTCAATTATGACACAGGAAAGAAAATGGATTCCACCGATGAGCGGATGATCTCGCTGATTTCCAGCAACTATAAGACCGCATACCACTATCAGGCAGAGGGGAAGAGTAAGGAGGAGAAACTCTACCTCCGCCTGCTGCTCGTGACAGATTATGTCTGTGGTATGACAGACAGCTACGCAAAGCGGCTGTACCAGGAGCTGAATGGAATTATTTAGCGGCACAGGTGGCGGGTTGATTTGACAATCAGCAGATTTGATGACACCAGTAGCCAAAGTTCTGATCGGGGCTTCGCTCTTCCGGGCTGAGTTTGATGACATCCAGAGACTCCTGTGTGAAATCCGGGAATCCAAGGAGCCGGGCGGCGCGTTCTTCTCTGGCATCTATGATGCCGGGGACACCAAGCCACAGATGGCCATCCTTTTCAATCAGAATCAGATGGTGGTAATTGTGGCAGCCGTGGATCAGAAAGCTGTTGTTGGCAAGTGCCCAGCATTTCCGCGGGAGCTGGGAAATGTCCTGCCGGGAAATCTTATGATAGGAGGGCGCCTGTTTTGACTCCATTTCCTGTCCGGATTGCGCCTCAGGCTCGGTGTCAGTGTGGGGAAATGTATCCTGCATCGGCGTTGCAGCATTTTCTGTCTCAGATGGGACGGGCTGGGTGGGACTTAACTGGTCTTGCGGAGACGGCGTGATTGGCTGGTCGGAAGGAAATCTTTTTTGCTGAGGCTGTGGAGTACCATATTGTGTGGGACTGTACATGGAATGATTGTCTTCGTCAGAATCAGTTTTCGACTCAGAGTCGTAAGACAAATCTTTCTCCGGGGAGGAGACAGCAGCGGGAGTTTCGGCGGCAGCGACAGCTTCAATATCATGTGAATCACTGGCTGCGCTGACATCAGACATAGGCTCATCGGTGTCCTTTATGTGCTCATCAGGTGCTGTTTCATAGGGATGGATCCGGTCGGTGTCCACACTGACATTCATCCAGGAAGCGACATAGACCTCTGACCGGGGACCCTGAAGCAGCAGCCCATCCATTTCCAAAAGCGTGCGTCCCTCGGGCAGTTCATTCTCCTGAAAGGCAAAGCGGCTGTGAAAATGCTGGCTTTCGCTGGTCAGTGTGAGCAGATTGGAAGTGATGGTGTCTGCCCCGCTCTTTTTGAACGCGGAGACAAGAAGCGAGTCACCGGGCTGCAGACTCAGCCCCTTGAGGTGCATTTCCACAAGGATGGTTTTGTACCGCTGTTTGATCTTGGCAAAACCGACTGTGCGGATTCTCTGGTTGTTTTTATATTCATAAAAATAGCAAATCATAGGATTCATACGATGCTCCATTTGAAAAAAGGTTACCGGGGTTACTAAGATAGTATGTTAATAGAAGAAAAAATAGAACTGGGGAAATGAAATGACACAGGACGAACGTTACATGAAAGAGGCCATCCGTCAGGCGAAGAAGGCCTACGCAATCGACGAAGTTCCCATTGGATGCGTGATTGTATATGAAGATAAAATTATTGCGCGGGGATATAACCGCCGGACCATCGACAAGAATACACTTGCCCATGCGGAGCTGCTTGCCATCAAAAAGGCAAGCAAAAAAATGAATGACTGGAGACTGGAGGAGTGCATCATGTATGTGACACTCGAACCCTGCCAGATGTGTGCCGGGGCAATCGTACAATCCCGGATTAAACGGGTGGTAGTGGGATGCATGAATCCGAAAGCAGGCTGTGCCGGCTCCATTCTGAATCTTCTTCAGATGCAGGAATTTAATCATCAGGTTGAGTTGGATACCGGAGTTATGGAAGAAGAATGCAGCCAGATGATGAAAGCATTTTTCAGGGAACTGCGGGAAAAGAGGAAGCAGCTCAAAACCCGCGTCACCACTTGATTGTCTATATGCGTTCTCCATTTCAAGTGCGAATATCCAATCTGCTCGACTAAAAGCAGCAACGTGGATTCCAAATATGGGATTTGATTTAAATTTCTCCGCTGCATTGACATTTCCGGTGAAATTATATATAATAAAGACTCGTGCAGCCGGGGCGCTAGCGGTGCCTTGTACCCACAATCCGCTATAGTGGGGGTGATATTGCGCAGAGGGTTTGCAATTGCTTAGCTGCCCTTGGAAAGTGGCGTTGAGATCTGGGTCTCATGCGACGGGAATCCACGAACCGTGTCAGGGTGGGAACACAGCAGCACTAAGTGGAACCTCCCGGGTGTTGTGAGGGTGCCTGGATTGAGTTAACTACCAAGGTAACGTCTGTGAAAGTCGATTCGAAGCGCAATGCACGAAAAAAGAAAAAGCAATGGATACTGTAGAGATGCAGTATCTTTTTTTGTTGGATAGAATATGCAGTTTGCAAATGCGTAACCCAATGCTATAATAAGACTATTATAATGAATAGTACAAAGGAAATATTGCCAACAATATTACGAGGTACAGAGTATGAAATCATCAGTAATTAAACTAGCATCACTTTATGCAGAACACCGGGACAATCCGGAAGAAGCAGAAAAATATGAATTGGGACTGAATGCATTGTCATGTGCATTGGAGATCGTGGACAAGAACAGCAACATTCTATTTCTAAATGAACGGATGCGGCAGATTCATGGTGTTGGAGAGAATGAGTGGACGGGGAAGCATTGCAGCATTACGTGTTCTACCTTGTGTGGGACAGAGAATTGTTCACGGAAGCAGTTGGCGAAGGGAATCCATAAGGTGGCATATACGTGGGAAGGTATCCGGTATACTGCTGATTCAGATTATCTGTATGACAGTGAGCATCAGATGATTGGATGGGTGGAGATATTCGAAAAGCTGGGAGATGAGTATGACCAGCTGACCGGAATCTGTAACAGGCGGGGGTTTATTCGCAGAACAAAAAAACTTTTAAAAGAGAATCCAGAGGAAGCATATATTCTGGCGGTTGTCAACGTGCAGAAGTTCAAGTTGATCAATGAATTGCTTGGCCGCGACACCGGGGATGAATGTCTGAGAGTAATCGCGGGGGAACTGGAAGGGCAAGTTGGAGAGCGGGGAGCATATGGCCGCCTTGAGTCTGACCGTTTCGTGTTGTGCATTCCGGAACGATCAGAGACGATGCAAAGGCTCCAAAGATGCGAGAATCGGGAATTTGTATACCGGGGCAGCAGAGTTGCTTTCAAAAACCGGATTGGCATTTACCGGATCTGTAAGTGCAGTCACAGTGTTGAAGATATGATGGATCGTGCAAATATGGCGCTTCATTCAATTAAAGAGGGAACCGGACAGCGCTCAGCCATCTATGATGAGGAAATGAAACGGCGGTTTCTGGAGGAGGAAGAGTACATCACCCGGTTTGAGAGAGCACTTGAAAATAAGGAATTCGTTATCTATTATCAACCGGTTTATAATGATGAGAATGACCATATTCTCAGTGCAGAGGCGTTGGTGCGCTGGAATCACCCGGGAAGAGGGCTGATTGCTCCGGGAGCATTTATACCGGTCTTAGAAAAAAACGGATTAATCAGACAGCTTGATTTGTATGTCTGGGAGGAAACCTGCCGATATATTGATTGGAGGCGGACGAATGGAAAGGAACTGGTTCCAGTCTCTGTGAATTTTTCCAGAGTAGATTTTTATGACAGTGATCTCAGTGAGGCGGTAATCCAGATTGCAGAACGATACCGGATTGACCCGGAACTTCTGCGAATAGAGATTACAGAGACTGCGTATGCCGATGACTCACAGCAGCTTCTCAGAGCAGTGGGTGATTTTAAAAAGGCAGGATATAAGATCCTGATGGACGATTTTGGAAGTGGATATTCGTCTTTTAATTCGCTGAAGGACATTCCAGTGGATATTTTAAAAATTGATTTGAAATTTCTGGAGAATTTCGAAAATTCCGGTAAGTCAAGCAGTATCGTGTCATCCATCGTCCGCATGGCAAAATGGCTCGGACTGAGTGTCATTGCGGAAGGTGCGGAGACGAAGGCGCAGGTCGATTTTCTAAGGAGTATCGGTTGTACGCGGATACAGGGGTATTATTACTCACGTCCGGTACCTCAGGATGTTTTTGATGAGATGCTGGATCACCGTAAAGAAGTAGGAGATGCAGACTATCTGAGACGGATGGATGATATTGATTTTAATAGTATCTGGGATTCAAGCCCGACGATTCAGCTGCTGTTCCAGGGGATTATCGGCGGAATGGGACTTTACGAGCTGATTGATGACCAGCTGGAGATTGTTCGCGTCAATGATGGATATTTCGAGATTATGGGAGGCACTGCTTTGGAATTGTTTTCCAATCCAAAAGATTCTTTTGAGCGGGTGTGCAGACCGGAGGACAAGAAACGCCTTCTGGAGGAATGCAGGAGAGCGGAAAGGACAAAACAGATTACCAAAATCCAACTGCAGCGCAAGCGTTTTGACGGAGTGCTGATCTGGGTCGAAATCAAGATACGCTATCTGGGAACTGCGGGAGTGCGGACCGCATTCTATTTTGCAATCAATGATATCACAAAGGAAAGGATGCTGGAAGAAGGACAGGCAGGGACGATGAATCGTTTGGGGACAAACGGGAAATATGATTCAACTTCCCTTTCCCTCAATTCGGAGACAAACAAGAGTGCAGGGGCCGACTGGAAGAGGCATGGCACGCACAGTATCAATGAAGAGCGGTTTCTGACGGCGCTTTCTATGGTGAAGCAGGATGTGTTTGAGTACGATGTGAGAACTAATATCATCGTGCAGACACAGAAGAATAACGAAGAGAAAAAATGGACGTATGAACAGTTTGTGCGTCCGGAGCAGCTGGTAGAGCGGGGGATTGTCTACAGAGATGACATAGAGACCTTTCTGGATATGTACCGCAAAATCCGAAAGGGCGAGCCAGAGGTGGAGTGGACAGGAAGAAATCACGACATACAAGGTGACATCGTCTGGCTGCACATACATTATAAAACGATTTTTGACGAGGTGGGGCGCCCGATTACAGCAATCGGTGTCTTTGAAAATATCACAGAGCAGGTTGAGGCCCAGCATAGAGTGGAGGAATTTGATAAGCAGAAAAAGATTCTGGCGATGGACGTGGTTGCGTCAGCGACAGTCAATGTGACAAAGTATAAGATGAAGCATGTTGAGTGCTTCCGCCCTAAAATTATGGAAAAGATTCACACGGAAGACTGTGGTATTATCATTAATCATCTGATCAGCCATGGGGCGGACAAGAAGAGCAAAGATAAGCTCAGCGGATATTTGAACCGCGATTTCATCTTGAACTCTTATGTGCAGGGCAAGCGGCAGATAGTCTTTGAATACTGCATGAAATCAGATTCTGAAAAATCAGAAATCTGGGTTGCGATGGTGCTGCTCCTCGAGCGGGATAAGGAAACACATGATGTCATGCTGTACGGGTTTATCAAGGATATTCAGGACCAGAAGAGTCGGGAAATATCTCTGGAGAGTCAGGCAAAGATGGATAAACTGACCGGAATACTCAACAGGGCAAGCTTTGAGAAAAAGGTGGATGACTGGATCCAGGCACCGGAGAATCAGAGGCAGTATGGAGCATTCCTGATCTTGGATCTGGATAATTTTAAGAGAGCCAATGACACTTACGGGCATGTATACGGTGACCGTTTGCTGGTGAATACGGCAAAGATTCTCAAAAGACTTTTTCGGACTCATGATTATATCGGACGTCTTGGAGGTGATGAATTTGTCATTTTCATGACGGATGTTCCGGGGGAAGATCTCGTAAAGGAAAAAGCAGACCGGGTCTGTGAGACGATTTATCATAATGTGACGGGGGGAGAACATCAAAAGGTGAGCTGTTCTATTGGAGCCGCAATGACATCCGTCAGGGACAACAGCTTTGAGAAGCTGTATATAAAAGCAGACCGTGCACTGTATCGTTCCAAACAGCTTGGAAAGAATCAGAGCCATGTTTCACTGATAGAATGAAAAGACAGCATTTACCCGCATTAAGCAGCGGAGCGGATTTTGAATATCCGATTTGAAAGGAGAAAAGACATGAAACATTTCACGGATTGTTATACGTTGAATAATGGAGTTAGAATCCCTTGTATGGGATTTGGAACTTATAATGCAGAGAATACAGACAATGCCGCAATCGTGCGGACAGCCATAGAGGCAGGATATCGGTATTTTGATACCGCATCCCTTTATCATACAGAGGAAGTCCTGGGCCAGGCAATCAAAGACAGCGGTATCCCTCGGGAAGAATTTTTTATCGTATCAAAGCTCTGGATTGATGAAATGGGCTACGAAAATGCGAAGGAAGCCTATGAGAAATCCCTTCGGAGGCTTCAAATGGACTATCTGGATTTGTATCTGATTCACTGGCCTAGAAAAAATGAAGACGATCCAACTTGGAAGCAGTTAGATATTGAGACATGGAAAGCATTGGAGGAGCTCTATGAGGAGGGGAAAGTCCGGGGAATCGGACTGAGCAATTTTCTGCCTCATCATATCGAGAACATCCTCAGCAATTGCAGAGTGACACCTGTAGTAGATCAGCTGGAGATTCATCCGGGGTACTCTCAGGAGACAGCAGTAAATTACTGCAGGGCACATGGAATCCAGCCGCAGGCATGGAGTCCGATTGGGAGAAAGGCGCTTCTGACCCACCCGTTTATAAAAGGACTGGCAGAAAAATACCAGGTATCGCCAGCTCAGATTTGTTTACGCTATATAGTACAAAAAGAAATTATTCCATTGCCGAAGTCTTCCTCTATGGAACGGATGAAGCAGAATCAGGAAATTTTCGATTTTGAAATCACTCAGGAGGATATGTATATGCTGGATACTATGCCACCGACTGCGTGGCTGGGTGAACATCCGGATTTTAACATCCCGAAGAAGTCAAGCAAGTAGAGAATGGAATAGCGAAGATTGACAGCAGAGCTTTATTCACAAGATAAGGCTCTGCTTTTTGTTACTTTTGACGAAAAATCCCTGGAAAATAATATCACACTTGTTTTTAATGTATAAAGAAGTATAATGAGGTTAATTGATATTTTTTTAACAACAAGAACAATATTATGTAAGATGAAGGAGGAAAACTAATGTTAGATCAAGCCTACTATGATAAAGCACAGGAAATCATAGAGCAGCACGGTGTGGCTCAGGCGTCGTTGATACCGATTATTCAGGATATTCAGACCGAATACAGGTATCTGCCGCCGGAGCTTTTGTCATTTGTGGCAAAGCAGCTGGGAATCAATGAGGCAAAGGCATATAGCGTGGCAACATTCTACGAGAACTTTTCTTTTGAACCAAAGGGGAAATACATCATCAAAGTATGTGATGGAACCGCCTGTCATGTGCGTCGTTCGACCCCAATTCTGGAGCGCCTTTACAGCGAACTGGGACTCTCAAAGAACAAGGCAACAACGGATGATATGCTCTTTACACTGGAGACGGTATCCTGTCTTGGCGCATGTGGACTGGCTCCTGTTCTTACAGTCAATGATAAAGTGTATCCGTCTATGACACCCGATGCGGCCACTGAGCTGATTCAGGAATTGCGAGGTGGAGAAGCATGAGAAAAATAGAAAATCGAACCATATTGAATGAGATTCAGGCAGAGACGAAACAAAAGATCGACCAGACCAGAATGAGAATTCTGATCTGTGCAGGAACTGGATGTCTTGCAGGCGGCTCTGGTGAGATTTATGAGAGAATGTGTGAGCTTGTCAAGGAGAACCCCAATGTGGAAGTGAAGTTCGGGGCAGAGATCGCCCATGAGGGTGTGGAGAATCATATCGACATTAAGAAGAGCGGATGTCATGGATTCTGCGAGATGGGACCGCTGATGCGCATTGAGCCTCAGGGAATTCTGTATACAAAAGTAAAGCTAGAAGACTGCGATGCCATTTTCCACAGAACCATCGAGAAGGGCGAACTGATTCGTCATCTGATGTATAAGCAAGATGGTATGGAGTACCCGAAGCAGGAAGAGATTCCTTTCTATAAAAAACAGACACGTCTGGTACTGAAGAACTGCGGGCATATCGATGCGGAGCACATGGAAGAATATATCGCCACCGGCGGGTATCAGGCACTGGCAAAGGTGCTGTTTGAGCAAAAGCCGGAGGACGTGGTCAATGAGATCATGGAATCCAATCTGCGCGGACGTGGAGGCGGAGGCTTTACCACTGGATACAAATGGCAGCAGGTAGCACGACAGAAAGAGACGACCCGCTATATCGTCTGTAATGGTGACGAGGGAGACCCGGGAGCATTCATGGATCGTTCGGTGATGGAAGGCGATCCGCATAAGATGATAGAGGGGATGATGATTGCAGCTTACGCAGTAGGTGCGCAGGAAGGATATATTTATGTGCGTGCGGAGTATCCGCTTGCAATCAGCAGATTAAAGCTTGCCATCGCGCAGGCAGAGGAAGCCGGACTTCTTGGCGAGCATATCATGGGCTCAGACTTCTCGTTCAAGCTGCATATCAACCGTGGAGCAGGCGCATTTGTCTGTGGGGAGGGAAGCGCACTGACGGCTTCTATCGAGGGAAATCGAGGAATGCCGCGTGTCAAACCGCCGCGTACGGTAGAACAGGGATTATTTGCCAAGCCAACGGTACTCAATAACGTAGAGACTTTTGCAAATGTACCGATGATTATCTTAAACGGTACAGACTGGTACAAATCCATCGGCCCGGAGAAGAGTCCGGGGACCAAGGCATTTGCCCTCACAGGAAGTGTAAAAAATACAGGCTTGATTGAGGTACCCATGGGAACCACACTGCGGGAGGTCATCTTCGATATCGGAGGCGGCATCAAGGACGGCGGTAATTTCAAAGCGGTGCAGATCGGCGGCCCGTCCGGCGGATGTCTGATGGAGACGAATCTGGAGATCAGTCTGGATTTTGATTCGCTGAAGAAAATGGGCGCGATGATTGGTTCCGGTGGTCTGGTTGTCATGGATGACCACACCTGCATGGTGGAAGTGGCACGGTTTTTTATGAACTTTACCCAGAACGAATCTTGCGGCAAATGTGTTCCATGTCGTGAGGGAACCAAACGGATGCTGGAGATTCTGGAACGCATTGTGGAAGGGAAAGGGGAGCTTGGCGACCTGGATCTTCTGGAGGAGCTGGCAACGATGATTACCGAGACAGCACTCTGCGGACTTGGCAAGAGCGCGGCGCTTCCGGTTATGAGTACGCTTAAGAACTTCCGAAATGAATATGTGGAGCATATCGTTGACAAGAAATGTGCGGCACATGTCTGTCAGGCAATGCGCCGATATGTCATCAGTCCGGAGCGCTGTAAGGGCTGTTCGAAATGTGCGAGAAACTGTCCGGCGGGAGCAATCAGCGGTCAGATTCGTGAGGTATTTAAAATTGACAATGACAAATGTATCAAGTGCGGAGCATGCGAGAGTGCCTGTGCATTTGATGCAATCCATGTGGAAGGGTAGGAGGTGAGAGTATGGGATATATGACAATCAACAATAGAAAAGTAGCATTTACAGATGAGAAAAATGTGCTCTCGGTCATCCGCAAGTCCGGCATCGACCTGCCGACCTTCTGTTATCACTCAGAGCTTTCGACTTATGGAGCCTGTCGTATGTGCGTAGTGGAGGATGAGCGCGGAAAGGTATTCGCCTCCTGCTCCGAGGTGCCGAGAGACGGCATGGTAATCTACACCAACACACCGAGACTCCAACATCACCGCAAGATGATTATTGAGCTCTTACTGGCATCCCACTGCAGAGACTGTACGACCTGTCATACCAATGGTACGTGTACGCTGCAGAAGCTGGCGAACCAGCTCGGTGTGAGCTTTGTTAGATTTGAAAATAATAAGCCCCAGGTCCCGATTGATGAGTCTTCCGACTGCATCGTCATCGATTCCAACAAATGTATTCTCTGCGGTGATTGTGTGCGGACCTGTGATGAGGTACAGGGTGTAGGAATTCTCGACTTTGCGTTCCGCGGTTCTAATATGAAGGTAATGCCTGCATTTAACCGGATTATGGCGGATACGGATTGCGTGGGATGTGGACAGTGCCGGACCGTGTGTCCGACCGGAGCCATTACCATTAAGCAGAATATCAGCCCAATCTGGCAGCACATTTCCGAGAAGGATACCCGGGTGGTAGTTCAGATCGCACCGGCAGTCCGTGTGGCTGTGGGTGACAAATTTGGGGTTCCAAAGGGCGAGAATTCGCTTGGTAAACTGGCAGCGGCTCTCCGGATGATGGGTTTTGATGAGATTTATGACACGAATTTTGGAGCGGATCTTACGGTTATGGAGGAGTCAGCAGAACTTGTAGAGCGCCTGGAAAAGGGCGAGAATCTTCCACTCTTTACCTCTTGCTGTCCGGGTTGGGTGAAGTTTTGTGAGACCAGGTATCCGGAGCTTAAGAAACACATTTCCACTTGTCGCTCTCCACAGCAGATGTTCGGTGCGGTACTGAAGGAAGATGCGCGAGTGAATCCCCATGATGGAAAGAAGACGGTGGTGGTATCTATCATGCCTTGTACGGCGAAGAAAGCGGAGATTCACAGGCCGGAACATTTTACGGATGGTGAACAGCATGTGGATTATGTTCTGACGACAACGGAGGTGACCCGTATGATTCAGGAGGCGGGAATCGACTTGAGTACATTGGAGCCGGAGGCGCTGGATATGCCATTCGGTATCGCATCCGGGGCGGCAGCGATCTTTGGTGTGACCGGCGGTGTGACGGAGGCGGTTCTTCGGAGATTGGTGAACGATGACAGCCAGCAGGCGCTTCAGGAAATCAGCTTCACTGGCGTGCGTGGAACGGATGGACTGAAGGAAGCTGTGGTGACACTTGGAGACAGAGAAGTGAAAATCGCCGTGGTAAATGGACTTGCAAATGCAGGAAAACTTATGGACCAGATTCAGTCGGGGGAAGTGTATTATGACTTTGTGGAAGTCATGGCGTGCCGCCGCGGATGTATCGCAGGTGGCGGACAGCCGCTTCCAATTGGACCACGGACCAAGAAAGCGAGAGTAGAGGGAATCTACCGCGTGGACAGCATGGCACAGATCAAGCTGTCGAATGAGAATCCGATTGTGACGACTCTTTACGATGGACTTTTAAAAGGCAAGGAACATAAGCTGCTGCATAATCATACAGATGCGGAATAGTCATGAAACGGATATTCTAAAGCAGAGGTCGTAAAGCCGAAGCTGCAGATCAATAGTGATAAGAGCAAAATGAGACTCCGGAACAGGCTGAGATGCCAGTCCGGAGTCTTACTTCTGTTCAGGCTCGTTTGATGTTGCTAAATCAAGTGTGTATGAGCGGCACGGACAGCTTCCGTCTGCTTGGGAAAATATGAAGCTTGGAATTGTTTCCGACCATAAATTGTGATAAAATGAAGACATCTATGAGGGCGATGGGACGTTGTTGGACGTTCGTGTTAGTGGAATTAACTTCTTGTACTAACATCATGAAGAAATTAAAAGAAAAGGAGATATGGCGATGAATATTCAAGTATTGAAGGGGGCAGGAATTAATTACGATGCAGGAGTAAAGCGTTTTTCGGGAAAAGCACAGTTATATGAGAAGTTTCTTGAGAAGTTCGTGGATGATCCCAACTTTGACAGCCTGGAGGAGGCTTTAAAGGAGGGGAACACAGACTTGGCATTTCGCTCTTCCCATACACTGAAGGGTATCGTTGGAAATCTTAGCATGGATACATTTTATGCGGATCTCTGTGAATTGGTTGAGATGCTTCGCGCGCAGAAGAGCGAAGGTGTGGATCAACAGTTTGCCAAGCTGAAGACTGAGTATGAGGAACTGCTCACAGTTCTTGAGCAGGAATAAAGAGTAAATGGCGTAAGAAACAGTATTTGTGGTACTGGTACGCAGTGTGAATCATGGCAAACAATATGGAATAAGAAAGGCGGTAGAAGACATGACGACACGTGAGATAAGAAATCAGCTGCTTGGGGCAAGAGTGATCAAGGGGCTGGAATCCCGCAATATGAAAGGTTACTATGTAACGACAAAAGAGGCGGCGCTTGCCAAAGCACTGGAACTGATTGAAGATGGAAGCTCTGTAAGCTGGGGTGGAACGATGACCATGGAGGAAATCGGGCTGGACGCTGCCATCAAGGAAGGGCCGTACAACCTGATTGACCGGGATACAGCGACGGACCCGGAGGAGAAGCGAGCATTGCTTCTTCAGGCGTTTGGCTGTGACTATTATATTGGAAGCACGAATGCAATTACGGAAGATGGTGTGCTCATCAATATCGATGGGAATGCGAACCGCGTGGCAGCCTATGCATTTGGCCCGCGGAACCTGATTCTGATTGTGGGAATGAACAAGGTTGTTAAGAGTGAGGCTGACGCACTGTCACGTGCGAGAAATGAGGCCGCACCGATCAATGCAGCAAGATTCGGTCTGGATACGCCTTGTATGAAAAACGGCATGTGCTATGACTGCAAGGTGCCGGATACCATTTGCTGTCAGATTCTGACAACACGATATTCCAAGGTGAAGGATAGAATCAAGGTCATACTGGTAGATGAGGTACTGGGATACTAAGCGTAGAAATTGTGGCGAACTGTAAAGAAGTACAGCGGTTTTGCAAGGAATAGGAAGGCTATGAGCGAGAAAAAGAAACATCACAGAGGTAGAAGAAAAAAGAAAAAAGGCAATCTTATCATCAATATTGTATTGCTGTTGGCAATTGTTGTGTTTTTTGTGTCCGGAGTGATGCTGGTGCGGTCACTGCTCCCGTACATTCAGGCAAAGGACGAGTACGATAAGATCAAAGATCTGGCAATCGAGACAAAGAATGATGAGGAGCCGGAGGGAACAGAAGAAGATGCGCCTGGATTTTCGGTGGATTTCGCATCACTTTTGGAGATTAACCCGGATACAGTAGGATGGATACGTTTTGATGAACCTTCTATTATAAGCTATCCAATTGTGCAGGGTTCCGATAACAGTGAGTATCTGCACAGGACATTTCAGGCCAATGACAATCATCTGGGTGCCATTTTCATGGCGGCAGAGAGCAAGGCAGATTTTACAAATCGCAATACTCTGATTTATGGTCATAATGTGAAGATTGGCGGTGAGATGTTCTCTCAATTAAAATCCTATCAGGACGAAGATTTTTATCGACAGTATCCATACTTTTACATTTACACGCCAGATGGCAAGGCGAAGACTTATCAGATATTCTCGGCGGGTGTAGTAAAGGAGGATGCGGACAACTATATCACTTCTTATGCATCGGATGAAGATTATGTGAATTATCTGAATATGGCAAAGAATTCTTCGCTCTATGATACGGGAGTTGCGCTGAATGCGCAGTCCATGATCGTCAGCTTGTCTACCTGTACCAATGTGAGGGAGGATGAGCGGTTCCTGGTTCAGGGAGTGCTGATCAAAGAAGAATAAAAATAATCATAACAATGTGGAAGGGAAGCGAGCAATTGCTTCCCCGAATTTATCTTTGTGCTAGAAAAGATTAGGAGGAGAGCGATAAATATGGCAGATAGATTTGCGATAGGTGACATCATAAGAATGAAAAAGAAGCATCCGTGTGGCAGTGATGAGTGGAAGATACTTCGTGTGGGCGCAGATTTTCGGCTGCAGTGCCTGGGGTGCGGACACCAGATTATGGTTTCCAGAAAACTGGTGGAAAAAAACACAAAAGAAATTAAGAAAAATGCTTGAAACCATTGTGGTTTTGTGGTATTATGATTACTCGTGATGCAAACTGTTCTGGTAGATATACTGTTTCTTATAGAAGTGGTATTTGATAAAGATGCCGGAGCAAACAATCATAATTCCTTGCTCTCGACAAGACGGGGGCCAAGAGACCATAAGGAGGTGCCAAGACATGAACAAATATGAATTAGCTGTTGTTGTCAGTGCAAAAATCGAAGACGACGCAAGAGCAGAAGTTATCGAAAAAGCGAAAGAATTAATCACTCGTTTCGGTGGCAATGTGACTGACGTTGATGAATGGGGTAAGAAGAGATTAGCTTACGAAATTCAGAAGATGAAAGAAGGATTCTACTACTTCATCCACTTCGAGTCTGATTCTACTGTTCCAGCGGAAGTTGAACAACGTATCCGTATCATGGACAATGTACTCAGATTTTTGTGCGTAAGACAAGAAGCTTAGTAAGTCCCGCTCAACAATGAGCAATGGACGGAAAAGAGGCTTAGATGAATAAAGTAGTATTAATGGGTAGATTGACCAGAGACCCGGAAGTGAGATATTCACAAGGTGAGAATTCTCTTGCAATTGCAAGATATACATTAGCTGTTGACCGCAGATTCAAGCGTGACGGAGAAGCAACTGCAGATTTTATTAACTGCGTTGTATTCGGCAAGTCTGCTGAGTTTACGGAGAAGTATTTCCGTCAGGGAATGCGTGTTACAATCTGTGGCCGTATCCAGACAGGAAGCTACACCAACAAAGACGGTGTGAAAGTATATACAACAGAAGTTGTAGTAGAAGAACAGGAATTTGCTGAGAGCAAAGCGGCAAGCGAAGCGAACCGCGGAAGTTTTCAGACAAGTGCTCCTGGTCCGGCACCGAGTGCTGATGCAGGTGACGGCTTTATGAACATTCCAGACGGAATCGACGAAGAGCTGCCATTTAACTAGAGTACTTAGCGAGATATTATCGAGCTTAGTGAATCGACCTTCCCTAAAAAAATAGGAGGTAAACTATAATGGCTTATGAAAAAAGATCCGATTCAGGATTCAAAAGAAGAGGCCCAGCACGCAGAAGAAAAAAAGTATGCGTATTCTGTGGTAAAGAGAATAACGAAATCGATTACAAAGATGTAGCAAAATTAAGAAAATACATCTCTGAAAGAGGTAAGATTCTTCCTAGAAGAATTACAGGAAACTGTGCAAAGCACCAGAGAGCTCTTACTGTAGCAATCAAGAGAGCACGTCACATCGCTCTGATGCCATATGTTCAGGACTAATAATTGATTATGAGACCGTCATTGCGTGCGCAATGGCGGTTTTTCTATTGACTTTTGTCTGCTTATGACATTGTGTCTTTTGGTGCTCCGAAAAATGGAAATGCCATCAACTTGCAAAAGTCCATCAAAAGTAGATTTGGCACTAACACCATGGTGCCAAATCTATTTTTCTATTGATTGAAAATTCTCACCTACTGAGCGTATAATAACATTAAAGCAAGAGAGTGATTGGCCAATCGCTGCTCGAGGAAATAGAGTAGGTAATGAAAATATTTTAGAGAGATTCAAGAGAGGTGTGAAAACATGAAAGAGAAAGTTCAGGTTTTTGGAAGGTTTTTAAGTGGCATGGTTATGCCAAACATCGGCGCATTTATCGCCTGGGGTTTAATTACAGCATTATTTATTGAAACAGGATGGCTGCCAAATGCAAAGCTTGCAGAATTAGTTGGACCAATGTCTCAGGTTCTGCTTCCACTGCTGATTGCATACACAGGTGGTACAGTTGTTCATGGTCAGCGCGGTGGTGTTATCGGTGCAATCGCAGCAATGGGTGTTATCGTTGGAGCTGACATTCCGATGTTCATCGGAGCAATGGCAGTTGGACCATTAGCAGCATGGCTTCTTAAGAAATTTGACAAATGGGCAGAGAACAAAGTAAAAGCCGGATTCGAAATGTTAGTTAATAACTTTTCACTTGGTATCTTAGGAGCAATCCTTTGCGGCGTTTCTATGTTTGCAATTCAGCCACTTGTTACAGGCTTAAATGGAGTAATGGAAGCAGGAGTTGGTTTCTTCGTAGATCATGGTTTACTTCCACTGGCAAGTATCTTTATCGAACCTGCTAAAGTATTATTCCTTAACAACGCGATTAACCACGGTATTTTATCACCACTTGGAATCAAACAGGTTGAAGAAGTTGGAAAATCTATCTTCTTCTTATTAGAAGCTAACCCAGGTCCTGGACTTGGAGTGTTACTTGCATATTGTATCGCAGGAAAAGGAAATGCAAAGAGTACAGCTCCAGGAGCAGTAATCATTCACTTCCTCGGTGGTATCCATGAAATTTATTTCCCATATATCCTCATGAACCCACTGCTGCTCCTTTCAACAATGGCAGGTGGTGCAACAGGTATCTTCTTCTTCAACTTATTTAACGTAGGTCTTACAGCACCGGCTTCACCGGGAAGTATCCTTGCAATCCTTGCAATGGCTGAGAGACACAGTTACCTCGGACTTGTTATCGGTGTAGCAGCAGCAACAGCAGTATCCTTTGTAATCTCCTTGTTCATCCTGAGATTTGCAGCAAAAGATGTATCTCTCGAAGATGCACAGGCTAAGAAAGACAGCATGAAGAATCAGTCAAAAGGAATTGCAACAGAGACGGCTGGAACAGAAGCAGCACAGACTAAAATTGCTTCTAAAGTAACAAAAATCGCATTTGCTTGTGATGCAGGAATGGGCTCATCTGCAATGGGCGCAACGGTTTTGAAAAAGAAAATCGCTGCAGCAGGAATTGAAGGAATTGAAGTAATACATACACCGGTTTCCTCTATTCCACAGGATGTTCAGCTGGTTGTAACACACGAAGAGCTTGGCGAACGTGCAGCACACAGTAATCCGGATGCACAATTAGTTCTGATTACAAACTTCCTTGCAGCACCACAGTACGACACCGTGGTAGAACAGCTGAAAAATCAATAAATATTCTTCTTTCCTATAAGGAAAAAGTGGATTATAATTATATAAAGAAAGACGAAGTGGCGGGGCAGAACGAATGATAAGTGTTCGTTTTGCTTTCCACTATGTTGAAATAATCAGAATACTGACACAGTCTGTTTTGGGGGAAATGGACGGTGTCAGTATACTTGCGTTTATAAACAGGGATGAATGCTATGAGGGTGGGAACGGATGAAAAAGAGGATACAAAAAGTTGGAAAATTTTACAGCGGGATTATCATGAAATATATTGGAATCTTTCTCTTTGTGGGACTGGTGTCTGTCTGCTTTGGGAAAAATGGCTGGTATCCGTATGAAGCCATGTCTAACATATCGGGAACGGTTTATGATATCCTGCTTCCCTGTCTGATTGGTTTTGCCGCGGGTGAGGCAATCGGCATGGATTCCGGTGGCGTGGTGGGGCTGCTGGCCACGGTTGGGGTTGTGGCAGCGGATGCACGAATTGGAATTCTGGGAGCAATGATCATAGGACCAATCTGTGGTTTCTTCTGTAAAAAAGTCCTTAACAAATTGCTTGAGAAGACAAGGGCAAGTCTGCAGATGCTGACGAAAAATCTGATGATTGCAGTCGCAGGATGTATTTTCTGTCTCTTTGGCCATTTTGTTCTTGCTCCAATGCTGAGTGTGCTGTCAACGGCCATGTCTTACGGGATTGATTATCTGATTTCAGAACGTTGGATTGTGCTGAGCAGTATTATTATCGAGCCGACAAAAGTGCTGTTTCTGAACAATGGTGTGAACCATGCAATTCTGACACCACTGGGGGTACAGCAGGTAGAGGTATCTGGGAAATCTGTCCTGTTTTTGCTGGAGACGAACCCGGGACCGGGACTTGGAGTACTTTTAGCGCTTCTGTGCAGAAAAAAAGAAAAAAGAGAGCAGTATGCAGCTGGCTTATTCGTGCAGGGAATCGGTGGAATCCATGAAGTATATTTTCCGTTCATTCTGTCCAATTTATGGCTGATTTTTCCATTGATTGCAGGTGGTATGGCTGGAACGGCATCCTTTCTGTCGCTTGGAGCTGGTCTGCAGGCACCGGTGTCACCGGGCAGTATTCTGACAATCCTGCTGATGGCAGGACGGAGCGACTTCATGGAAGTACTGGCGGGAATCGGTGTATCGGTTGTGGTATCATTTACTGTTGCATGGTTTGTGTTGTTTTTTCAACATAGATGGAAGAAAGATTCGTTGAATGCTTCTTTATATGAAGCGAATGTGAATCGGATATCTGAAGACATGGGGACAGAAGACGGAACCTCAGAGATGGAAATTGCAGGAAAAAACGGGGATGGTGCAGAAGATTTGGAAATGCATGCTGTTGGAATCGGAAGAGATGAGGTAAAAAGAATTGGCTTTTTATGCGATGGCGGAGTCGGATCCAGCGTCATGGGAGCAGCTATTTTCCGAAGACAGCTGAAAGCATGCGGCATCGCAGGAATCGAGGTCTCTGCGTATGCAGCATCAGAAGCACCGGAAGATCTGGACCTGATCGTGTGTCAAAAGGATTTTGCGGAAATGCTGCCGGATGCCTG
Source organism: Hespellia sp. (assembly GCA_028689735.1). GTDB lineage: Bacteria > Bacillota > Clostridia > Lachnospirales > Lachnospiraceae > Hespellia. Next base: position 62,696 of record JAQVCP010000006.1, read on the forward strand.
CAGAAAAAAACAGATTTTCTCACTGGACAATCTGGTCAGCAGTGAAAGTTATACGGAATTATTGGTAGAGATTCAAAAGAGAAGGGGAGAGTAATGGGATTTTCGACACGTATCAAACAGATTTTGATTGTTCTCTTGCAGGAGGCGGAGCCAGTCTCTGTTCAATATCTGGCAGAAAAAATCGGAGTGAGCAAACGGACTACCCAGCGTGAACTTGGTTACATCGATTCGGACTTGAAACATTATCCACTCACATTTATGAGTAAGACCGGAGTGGGCGTATGGCTGGAAGGTACTGCAGAGGAAAAGGAGCAGCTCCTTCATAAGCTCCTTCAGGGCGATCAGTTCGATGTTATGAACAAGGAAGAACGAAGAAAGCGGCTGATTCTGGAAATTTTAAGGGATAAAGGTCTGAAAAAATTGTTTTACTACAGCAGTCAGTTTCAGGTGAGCGAGGCGACAATCAGTAATGATCTGGAGGCCATTGAACCGTGGCTTAATGCTCAGAATCTTTTTATTGTGCGCAAGCCGGGATGCGGTGTGGATGTTCAGGGAACAGAGGAGGAATACCGCAAGGCAATCCGTATCTTTATCGATGAAAATATGAACTCGGATTTTATCAGAGAATCCTATGAATTCTCAGAGACAGAGGGAGGGAAAAAGCGCGGAATTGAAAATCTCAAAAACAGTGAGATTGGGCAGATTCTCAATGACAATATCCTGAAAAAAGTTGTCAATACCATTCTGGGGCTGGACAATGAGCGGGTGCTGAACCTGACGGAGAACTCTTATGTTGGTCTGGTGCTCCACGTTTCCATAGCAATTAACCGCATTATCAAGAATGAGATGATTGAGACTAATGAGGAGCTCATTCACGATGTGGCCAAGGATGAGGACTTTGCTCTGGCGGAGCAGATTGTAACTGCTCTGGAGGAAGAGTTTGATATCGAAATTCCGGAGATGGAGATTTATTATATCTGCCTTCATATTAAAGGAGCCAAGCATCAGAAGGTTGCCTTCAAGGAAACGGAGACAGTGGAGATGGAGCGCAAAGAGCTGCAGAAGCTGGTCAATGCTATGATCAATGCATTTGACGAGGAACAGGCGTATTTGTTGAAACAGGATGACGAATTTATCCAGGGTCTGCTCGCGCATCTTCAGCCGACGATGATCCGGATTATGTATCATATGCAGATTCAGAATCCGGTGCTGGAGGATATCAAGAAAGGATATCAGGAAGTATATGAAAAATGTCTGAAGGTGTCAAAGGTGCTGGCGGATTGGATTGGACAACCGGTGCCAGAGACGGAGACTGGATTTTTGACTGTGCATTTTGGAGCCGCACTGGTTCGCCTTGAAGATAAGAAAGAAGTGTTCCGTCAGGTAGCGGTTGGAGTAGTATGTGCCAGTGGGATCGGAATATCAAGACTTATGGCAACCAAGATAGAAAAGGGCTTCAAGAACCGCGTGGAGGTTGTTACCTACGGGAAAAATGATATTACCCCATTCATCATTTCTAACACAGACTTTTTTGTATCCAGTATCCCGATGGACACAAGCCAGGGAGATATCTTGTCGGTAAGCCCACTGCTCAACGAGGCAGATATGGATGAGATTCGAAAAAAAGTCATGTATTATGAGCGGACACCACAGCTGGGGAGGGATCGGTCAGAGACATCTGTGCAGCTGGAACAGACCAATTTTGTGGCACATCAGATTCGCATGGTGGTAGATCATATGGAATATTTCCAGGTGGAGGAAGAAATTACATTTCCGGTGCTTGTGGAGACAATCGGCAAGGGGATGGCTTGCTATGACGAGGAGCGGGACTGGGTGGTGCAGGATCTTTTGAACCGCGAAAAGCTTGGAAGTCAGATTTTTGCGGAATTCGGATTTGCCCTGCTTCACACCAGAACCAGAGACGTGAGCAGACCAGAATTCGCAGTCTGTCTGACGGAGACCAAGGGCAGCTTTACGGATCCGTATTTTAAAGGGATTCAGGCGGTGTTTGTCATGCTCATTCCAGTGGATGACCATATCAAAGAGAACAGTGATATTCTCGGATACATCAGTGGAATGATGATTGAGGACGATGAATTCCTTGACAAGATGATAGCAGGGGATAAGGAAGAGATGAGGCAGACTCTTTCGAAGACTTTGAAAGAGTACTTTAAGTATTATGTGAGCCGGTTGTAGATGCAATTTGGAGATAGAGAGAAGGGGGCGTGGTTTGGAATGCCGTGCTGTCCCCACTAAAATTTGGCACTATCTGTTGGCGCCAAATATCGGGGTCTTTGAATTGAAAAATGTAGTGCTAAGGACATATAATATACACATAGAAACACGAAAGCAAAGAAATGACAATAAACAAAAAATCAAAAGGAGGAAATGAAATGTTCTTTAAGAAGAAAAAAGCAGAACCAGAAAAGGTGACAGCAGTGGAGACTCCGGCAGCAACAGCTGAATCTGAAGGTGGACAGAATTTAGACTTACTTTATTTGAAAAATGTCAAGGTGGACGGCAAGGCAGCGAATAAAGAAGAAGCAATCCGGATGGTTGGCCAGATGCTGGTTGACACAGGATATGTTGATCCATCTTATGTAGATGGAATGGTAGAGAGGGAAAAAACATTTTCTACATACATGGGAAGCGGACTTGCTCTTCCTCACGGAGTGGAAGCAGCGAAGAAAGCAGTTAAGGCTTCTGGAATCGCAGTTGTAGTATTCCAGGATGGAGTAGACTGGGGCGGAGAAACAGCAGAGATCGTAGTTGGAATCGCAGGCGTTGGTGATGAACATCTGAACATCCTTTCTAATATTGCAGAGGTCATGATGGATGATGAAAGAGTAAAAGATTTATACAGCAAGGATGCACAAAAGATTTACGCATTATTAACAGCAAACTAAAAGTGACAGCAAAACAGCAGATTTGAAAGGGGTAGAGAGTATGATCGTAACAGTGACAATGAATCCGGCAATTGACAAGACGGTGGATGTGCCAAGATTAGAGTGCGGCGGTCTGAATCGTATCAGTCATGTAGAATACGATGCCGGAGGAAAAGGAATCAACGTTTCCAAGACTATCAAGGAACTTGGTGGGAAGAGCATCGCAACCGGATTTCTGGGTGGTAATGCCGGAAGGACGATTCAGAGTGTTCTGGAAGACTGGGGAATCGAAAATGATTTCGTCTGGGTAGATGGTGAGACAAGAACCAACACAAAGGTTGTAGAACAGCGCGGCGGTGTGACAGAGCTCAATGAACCTGGTCCGATCATCACAGCAAAACAGATGCAGCAGTTATACGAAAAGCTGGAGGGTTATGCGGCAGAGGACGTGTTGTTTGTACTGGCAGGAAGTATTCCAAGTGGTGTTGATAAACACTGTTACAGGAAAATTGTAGAAATGGTACACGGCAAAGGTGCCAAGATTCTTTTAGATGCAGACGGAGAGTTGTTCAAAGTTGCTTTGGACGCAGGTCCGGACATTATCAAACCAAACAGGGTAGAGCTGGAAGAATACGCACAATTTGATTATCATGCTTCCGAAGAAGAGCTGGCGCAGATTGCTGTAAAGCTTCACGAAAAAGGAATTGAGACAATTGCAATTTCCATGGGTGGTGAAGGCGCATTATTTGTCGGAAAAGACTACGAGATTTTCTGCCCGGGACTTCGCGTTGAGGCACATTCTACCGTAGGTGCGGGCGATGCAATGGTAGCGGCCCTGGCATATGGCGTTGATGGTAAGCTTGGAATCGAAGAAATGGTGAGAACATGTATCGCAACTTCAGCGGGTGCGGTTACTACGATTGGTACAAAACCACCGACAAGAGAAGTGATTGACGGCCTGAAGGAAAAAGTAATTATGGAGCGTCACAGATAATCTGGGAAGCCAAAGTGTAAAGAATCATTTAAATGCAGTTCCAAAAATTAATGTTGAAAATTGCAGTGGTAAAGCAGACATTTGAAATAAATAAAAAAATATAAAAAAGAAAAAGGAGATTATAACTATGAAAACAAAAGCAGTAAGAATGTATGGAACAAGAGACTTGAGATTAGAGGAATTTGAACTTCCACAGATCAAAGATGATGAAATCCTGGTAAAGGTTATGAGTGACAGCATCTGTATGTCTACTTACAAATTAGTAGAGCAGGGTAAGAAGCATAAGAGAGCTCCACAGAATATTGATACAAACCCGGTTATCATCGGACATGAGTTTGCAGGTGTTATTGTTGAAGTTGGTGAAAAATGGAAAGATCAGTTCAAACCGGGTCAGAAATTTGCTCAGCAGCCAGCCCTCAACTACAAAGGACGTCTTGACTCTCCTGGATATTCTTATGAATTCTGTGGTGGAGCTACAGAATACTGTATCATGCCTCACGAAGTAATGGAACTTGGATGCCTGATGCCTTATGATGGAGATTCTTTCTTTGAGGCTTCTCTTGGCGAGCCAATGAGCTGCTGTATTGGTGGATTCCACGGAAACTATCATACAAACAAAAGAAATCATGACCTTAAGACAGGTACAAAAGAAGATGGAAACATCATTATCTTAGGTGGATGCGGTCCAATGGGACTCGGTGCAGTAAGCTACGGAATCCAGTTCGAGAACAAACCGAAACGTATCGTTGTAACAGATATCAGTGATGACAGAATTGCAAGAGCAAAAGAAGTAATCACACCAGAATATGCACAGGAGCATGGCGTAGAGTTATTATATGTAAATACAGCAAGCATGGCTGACCCTGTAAAAGAACTCATCGACATTACAGAAGGACACGGATATGATGATGTATTTGTATACATCCCAAATCGTCAGGTTGCTGAGATGGGTGACAAATTACTTGCATTCGACGGATGCTTAAACTTCTTCGCTGGCCCAACAGATAACCAGTTCAGCGCAGAAATCAACCTTTACAACTGCCACTATACAAGCTCTCATATCATGGGAACTACAGGCGGAAACAACGATGACCTGATTGAAGCAAATACACTTGCAGCAGCAGGAAAGATCGAGCCAGCCGTAATGGTTACACATGTTGGTGGTATCGATAGTATCGTAGAGGCTACACTGAACCTTCCTAAGATTCCAGGAGGAAAGAAGCTGACTTATACACAGTTCAACATGCCACTTACAGCAATCGAAGACTTTGGTAAGTTAGGTGAAACAGATCCATTATTCAAGAAACTGGATGATGTTTGCAAGGCAAACCGTGGACTTTGGAGTGCAGAAGCTGAGAGAATCTTGTTTGAGCACTTTGGTGTAGAAGTATAATCGAAAAGCGGACGTATACGTGGTCATCCAGTCGATGGGCTGGATAGACCGTTAAATCGGAAATAATCAATATTTGCCAAGGGGTGTTTTCTATCATGGAAGACACCCTGTTTTATTGTCGGGAAAGTTCTTGGAACATTCCCGGATGGCAGTATCAGCCTATCGGGTGAAGCTGAATTTACAATGGGATAATATTGAAAACAGGATAGCTGAAAATGAAAAATATATGGTAAAAATATGGGGATGCAATCCGGGGAGAAAAATGATATAATAGGTGCAGACTGGTGTGTGCTTCGTCATCAACCTGTGATTGACGACAGGATATCATACAGTGGCAACACGATGGATATAGAGGAAAAAGGAAATGAAAAAGAACAATATCCGCTTAAAAGGACAACTCAGATTATACATGCAATGGCCGATTGTTATGTCGGTCCTCCTGATCGCAATGAATATCTGGATTTATATGGTAGATAAAAAGGCAGGCGCAATCATGACAGTATGCATTATCATTTACATGATTGTAGCCAGTGTTTTTTATTTCTATAATCGTTCCCTGGTATTTGCAGATTTGGTAGAATTTGCAGCCCGTTATGGAATCGTACAGAATACATTGTTGAAGGAATTATCTGTTCCCTATGCGATTCTTCTGGAAGACGGAAGAATCCTGTGGATGAATGACAGCTTTACAGAGCTGACCCAGAGAAAGAAAAATGACAAATATATTACCAAGCTGATTCCAGACCTGGATACGAAGACCCTGCCTTCAAAGCAGGCGGATCAGGTGGAAAAGGAGATTACGTACAAGGATCGTGATTATCACGTGGAACTCCGAAAGGTGTCGGTAGAAGGCTTCAGCGAGACAGAGCAGCTCTTTGATATCTCGGAGGAAAAGGAATTTTTCGTTGCAGTTTATATGCGAGATGTGACAGAATTGAATGCCTATATCAGGGAGAATGAAGACCAGCGTTTTATAGCAGGACTGATTTACATTGATAATTATGATGAGATCATGGCCAGCGTTGAAGAGGTTCGACAATCACTGCTTGTGGCATTGATTGACCGTAAGATTAACAAATACATCGGTGATGTAGATGGGGTTGTCAAAAAGCTCGAGAAAGATAAATATTTCATTGTTATTAAAAAGAAGAGCTTCAAACAGCTTCAGGAAGATAAGTTTGCGCTTCTGGAAGAGGTCAAAGAGGTCAATATCGGCAATACCAGTGCACCGACTTTGAGCATCGGTCTGGGACTTAATACATCGACTTATGCACAGAGCTATAATTATGCACGTGTGGCCATTGATCTGGCACTTGCAAGAGGCGGGGATCAGGCAGTAATCAAGGACTGCAACGGTATCACATATTTTGGCGGCAAGAAGGAGCAGATGGCCAAGAATACCCGCGTGAAAGCGCGTGTCAAGGCAGAAGCGCTTCGTGAGTTTATTATTGCCAAGGATCAGGTCATCGTGATGGGACATAATATTTCAGATGCGGATTCACTGGGAGCCTGCATCGGCATTTACCGGGCGGCGACAGAGTTGGAGAAGAAAGCACATATCGTGATCAATGAGATTACGAGTTCTATCCGACCGCTCTATGATGAGATTGCAAAGAATCCAGCTTACGAAAAGGATTTGTTCCTCACGTCAAAAGAAGTGGAGGAATATGTTACTGACAACACGATGGTAGTGGTTGTAGACTGTAACAAAGCGATGATGACAGAGTGTCCTCCGCTCCTTAAGAAGGCGAAGACAATTGCAGTTCTGGATCATCACAGACAGAGCAGTAATATGATTGACAATGCAGTGCTCTCCTATATTGAGCCATACTCTTCCTCAGCCTGCGAGATGGTTGCGGAGATTCTGCAATATATCGTGGAAGATATCAAGCTTCCGAGTGTGGAAGCCGAGTGTCTCTATGCCGGAATCATGATTGACACCCGGAACTTTATGAACCGGACCGGCGTGCGGACCTTTGAGGCAGCGGCATTCCTGCGAAGATGCGGAGCCAATATCACCAGAGTGCGCAAGATGTTCCGCGACGATATGGAATCCTATCGCGCAAAGGCAGAAGCTGTGCGTATGGCAGAAGTATACCGCAAGGAATTTGCGATTTCATTTTGCCCGGGAGATATTGACAGCCCGACAGTTCTGGCGGCGCAGGCGGCCAACGAGTTGTTGGATATCAACGGAATCAAGGCGTCCTTTGTCATGACAGAATACAATGAGAAGATTTATCTGAGCTGTCGCTCGATTGATGAGCTGAATGTACAGCTGATTGCCGAGAAGCTTGGCGGAGGCGGTCATATTAATGCAGCCGGGGCACAGTTCCCGTATACGGATATGCAGAAAGCAATCCGTGTACTGAAAAAGACGATTGATACAATGATGGAAGAAGGAGACATATAATGAAGGTAATTTTATTAGAAGATGTAAAGAGTCTGGGAAAGAAAGGCGAAGTAGTAAACGTTAATGATGGATATGCAAGAAATTTCATTCTTCATAAGAACCTTGGAATTGAGGCTACCAATAAGAATCTCAACGATCTGAAGCTCAAGAAGAATAATGAGGAGAAGCTTGCCCAGGAACAGCTGGAGGCAGCCAAGGAGCTTGCAAAGAAGCTTGAGACCGGTGAGATTACACTGACGATCAAGACTGGTGAAGGCGGAAGGACCTTTGGTTCTATTTCCTCAAAGGAGATTGCGGAGGCAGTGAAGGACCAGATGGGATATGACGTGGACAAGAAGAAGGTTCAGCTCAAAGAGGGAATTAAAACTCTCGGCACACATACGGTACCAGTAAAGGTTCATGCGAAGGTTACCGCTGAGCTGAAGGTCAAAGTGAACCCTGCATAGATGCAGTTGGGCAAGAGAATGCAATGGTAAAGAGGGATGAGAATATCCGTTTTACATGTGGAAAAAAATAGCCGGACATTCGTGAGATATTGAAAAATAGACTGCGGATGTCCGCTTTGATTGAAGACAATGTGCTGGCCGCGAAGCGTGCAGGATATTGTTATTAGGAAAAGGAGTGCCAAGTTTGGAAGAAGCAATCATCAAAAAGATAATGCCGCATAATGCGGAGGCGGAGCAGTCCGTAATCGGAGCCATGCTCCTGGACAAAGATGCAATTATGGCCGCTGCCGAGATGATTAACGGTGAAGATTTTTATCAAACTGCATACGGAATTCTGTTTGACTCTATGGTTGAGCTGTTTAATGAGGGGAAACCAGTGGATCTGATTACTCTTCAGGAACGTCTGAAGGAGAAGAATGTCCCTCCGGAGATCAGCAGTATGGAATTCGTGAGAGATCTGATCACCAGTGTGCCTACCTCAGCAAATGTAAAGTACTATGCGGAAATCGTGCAGGAAAAGGCGACCCTCCGTAAGCTCATTAAGCTGAATGAGGAGATTGCGAATGCGTGTTATGTGGGAAGCGAGCCACTTGAGAGCATTCTGGAGATGACAGAGAAGAATATTTTTGAGGTAGTACAGCACCGGAATGTGCGGGACTACACGCCCATCAAGCAGGTTGTGCTCAATGCACTGGACAAGATAGAGCAGGCATCAAAGACAAAGGGAACGGTTACCGGAGTTCCGTCCGGATTTGCGGATCTTGACTATAAACTCTCTGGTCTGCAGCCCTCGGATTTGATTCTGATTGCTGCAAGACCTTCTATGGGAAAGACTGCTTTTGTACTGAACATCGCCCAGCATGCGGCGTTCAGACAGAATAAGCATGTAGCAGTATTCAGTCTTGAGATGTCAAAGGAGCAGTTGGTGAACCGTCTGTTTTCACTGGAATCTCACGTAGACGCCCAGGTCATCCGTACGGGTAACCTGAAGGACACGGACTGGGAAAAATTAATTGAAGGTGCCGGAATCATTGGAAAGTCCCATCTTGTTATTGACGATACTTCTGGTATTTCCGTGCAGGAAATGCGCTCGAAGTGCCGTAAGATTAAGATGGAACAGGGCCTGGACATGATCATCATTGACTACCTTCAGCTGATGTCCGGCGGAAGCGGACGAAGCAACGAAAGCAGACAGCAGGAAATCTCAGACATTTCCCGTTCACTCAAAGGTCTTGCCAGAGAATTGAATGTGCCGGTGCTGGCACTGTCACAGCTCAGCCGTGCGGTGGAGCAGAGAACCGACAAGCGTCCGATGATGTCGGATCTCCGTGAATCCGGAGCCATCGAGCAGGATGCCGATGTTATCATGTTCATTTACAGAGAAGATTATTACATTCCGGATACGGAAGCCAAGAACATTGCGGAGATTATCATCGCCAAACAGAGAAACGGCCCGATCGGAACCGTGAAGCTGGCATGGATGCCGCAATACACTAAGTTCGGAAATGCACAGTTTGATGACCGGGATTAATTCTGGGGATTCAACGATTCTTATGTCAGGCAGCTTAATGTCTGTCGATGGCAAATACTTTGGCAGCAATACTCTGGAATGGTGTGGAGCGGGCGTTCTCTTTTCGATACGCCTGCTGCTGTCGTATGAGACAGTCGAGTTTTCGATAGTGCTCTTCCTCACGCTGTTCCTTTGAGGCAAACAGCTCACCCATTTCCTGCAGGACCTCTGTAGTCACGCTGCGGCTGATATCCTTTTTGAGAGACTGGTTATTCTCGGAGACGGCTTCGCTGACAACAGCACCGATGAGGGAACGCATTTCCTTCAGGTTGTTTTCCGTAAAGACGTCCATCTGGGTGTGTGGTTCATTTCCTTGATGCAGAATGGGTTTTGTCTCGGCGGTGGCTGCTTTGTCATTTGGACGATTTGTTTGGGACGTATCAGATTTTCTATGTGGGTGGCTGGCCTGATAGCGGTCCCGTGCTTTCATCAGGTCAGGCAGCAGTCCCCGGATTTCCTTTAGAGATAGTCCTTCATCCTTCAGTTTACGGATGCAGCAAAAGAGTTGGATATCCTTCTGGGTGTAGTAGCGGTGCCCCTGCTCATTCCGGCTCACAGTGAGTGCAAGCTCGTCCTCCCAATACCGAAGGACATGGGATTCCACATCCACCTGCCTTGCAGCCTCAGAAATCATATATTTTAGTTCACTCATAAAAATAACCTCCAATCATCAAGCAGTCCCGTTCGATTCCGCTTTACTTTCGTGTACAGTATAGCATGTCCCACATGCAAAATGGGTTAGAATCGTTCATCAAATAACGACATTCCCTGCACCTGTTGCAGTTGAGATGCATAGGATAAAATATAGCAGAGAAATGGATGTGTAGTTATGGAAAATAAACTGCCTTATTATATGGCCTATCCGATGCCCTATTTGTACGATGATGAGAAAATTCAGGACCGTGATTTTGCATATTTAAAAAGTCTTTATCCGAATCTCCCCAGAACACTCCTTCCCTATGTAGAGGAAGAATGTGACCGTATGGAATATGAAGGAAGCTTTGCCTACGATGAATATCCGGATAAACTGCAGATTTTAAGAATGTGTCAGCGGACCGCAAAAGCCGCAGAGTTAGAAGGAATCACAGGCGAAATCCAAGATCTGATCGAAGTCATGATCTGCCAGGAACTGTATAAAAGAAGATGCAATCACAGATCCAAACGCAATAAATTTTACTAATTTAAAAAAATGTGATATTATTGTTACTACAAAGAACAGCAGTAAAATATAGAAACATGCCGTGCAAGTTTACTTGCTAAGACATGTTGCTATATTTTACTATTGGGCGACTAGCCCAAGGGAGATGGAGCGAAGCGGAATCGAGCTCGCTGTTCGGAAGCTAGAAACAGAGTAGATGAAAAAGACAAGGTAAGAACGAATGAAGAATGTGATATTTATAGGAATGCCCGCGGTGGGGAAAAGTACAGTGGGAGTTGTGGTTGCAAAACGTCTGGGATATGAGTTCATTGATACAGATCTCCTGATTCAAAAGCAGGAAGGCAGACTTCTGAAGGAAATTATCGCTGAGGAAGGTAATGACGGATTCCTGGCAATTGAGAATCAGGTAAACCGTGATCTTGATGTTACCCATGCTGTGATTTCACCGGGAGGCAGCGTGGTCTATTGCAAGGAGGCTATGGAACATTACAAATCCATCGGAACCATAGTCTATCTAAAAGCATCCTATCGTGCGCTGAAGCGACGAATCGGCAATCCCCGGAAGAGGGGAGTTGTCCTAAAAAAAGGGCAGACATTCAAGGCTTTGTATGAGGAGCGTACAAAACTGTTTGAGGAATATGCAGATGTGACGATTTGCGAGGATGAATGCAAAATTGAGCAGACAATTGAAAATGTTTTAAATGAGCTGGGAGCCTTATAAATACGGTCATTATGACCGTCGAGGCTGTGGCGGAAGAAATAAAATGTTTTACAAATGCGGATAATGTGGTATACTATTTTCGCATATGCTCAAATCGTCGAGCAGGGTAATGTTGATAAAGTCAAACAATAGAGGTGGAAAATGGAGCAATATATTATAAAGGGTGGGAGTCCATTAGTGGGCGAGGTTGAAATCGGTGGAGCTAAGAATGCAGCACTTGCGATTTTGGCTGCTGCTATTATGACAGACGATACAGTTCTAATAGACAATTTACCAGACGTGAACGACATCAATGTAATGTTAGAAGCTATCAGTGGCATCGGTGCCACCGTCCAGAGAATTGACAGACATACCGTCAAGATCAATGGAACGGGCATCCATGATCTGAACATCGAATATGATTATATTAAAAAAATAAGAGCGTCATACTATTTGCTGGGAGCCTTACTTGGCAAGTATAAGAGATCTGAGGTTGCACTTCCTGGAGGATGTAATATTGGAAGCAGACCAATTGATCAGCATTTGAAAGGCTTTCGGGCATTAGGGGCAGAGGTCGATATCGACCATGGCAAGATCGTGGCCGAGGCGGAGCATCTTCTCGGAACACATTTATATTTTGACGTGGTTACTGTCGGTGCGACAATCAACGTAATGATGGCAGCGGCGATGGCTGACGGAACAACCATAATGGAAAATGTGGCAAAGGAACCACACGTAGTAGATGTAGCTAACTTCCTCAACAGCATGGGAGCTAACATTCGTGGAGCCGGAACCGATGTAATAAAAATCAAGGGTGTGAAGTCTCTTCACAAGACAGAGTACTCCATCATTCCAGACCAGATAGAAGCCGGAACATTTATGTTTGCGGCGGCAGCGACACAGGGAGATGTCACTGTGCTGAATGTTATTCCAAAGCATTTGGAGGCTACAATTTCAAAGTTAGTTGATATCGGATGTGAAGTGGAAGAATTTGATGACGCGGTGCGCGTCGTAGCAAAGAGAAGACTGAAGAATACTCAGGTCAAGACATTGCCATATCCGGGATACCCGACTGATATGCAGCCGCAGATTGGCGTTGCACTTGCGCTCAGCCGTGGAACCAGCACAATTACAGAAAGTATCTTTGAGAATCGTTTCAAATACCTTGATGAGCTTGCCAGAATGGGAGCTGTCATCAAAGTGGAGGGGAGCTCCGCTACGATAGAGGGTGTTGAGCGACTTTCCGGAGCACGTGTAAGCGCACCGGATCTCCGTGCAGGAGCAGCACTTTGTATTGCGGGACTTGCGGCAGATGGAATCACGATTGTAGATGATATCGTGTACATTCAGCGTGGTTACGAACGCTTTGAGGAGAAACTCAGAGACATCGGAGGTCTGATTGAGCGTGTTTCCAGTGAGAAGGATATTCAGAAGTTCCGTTTGAAGGTCAGCTGATGATCAAGACAGTAATACGGTGAATGCCAAAGCTATGGAATATATATTCCCGGCAGTCTGGCAGAGTCGTACCTGATTTAAGACTTATTGATACAACAATTTAATAGTTAATTTCTCTTATTCAGAGCAGCGGAGATACAAAGGATCTGTGAAGCTGCGGCAACCCCAGAGATGGAAGGTGCCAACCTGAGCGAGCAATCGATCAATAAGAGGATTGGTTACAAAGAATCAGTCCGCTTTTAGCGGACTTTTTTTGCAATAAAAATCAGCGGAGTTCTACAATAGGTATTGCATGATAAAGATGTGTTCACGGACCAGAAAGGCTGTCTGCACACAACCACAGCAAGTAGACTTGGCTGGAACATAAAAAGATAGAACTGTGAAAAACACAGAAGAAAGGGAGAATTATGGAAAAATTATTGTTTACATCAGAGTCAGTGACAGAAGGTCATCCGGATAAAATGTGTGACCAGATTTCAGATGCGATCCTTGACGAGCTTTTAAAGCAGGATCCAATGAGCCGTGTTGCCTGCGAGACTTGCACGACAACAGGAATGGTTCTGGTCATGGGCGAGATTACCACGAATGCTTACGTGGATATCCAGAAGATCGTAAGAGATACCGTGAGGGAAATCGGCTACACCAGAGGAAAATACGGATTTGACGCCGATACCTGCGGTGTGATTACTGCAATCGACGAGCAGTCTGTTGATATTGCATTGGGAGTGGACAAGGCTCTGGAAGCAAAAGAGCATAAGATGTCTGAGGAAGAGCTGGAGGCAATCGGCGCCGGAGATCAGGGGATGATGTTTGGTTATGCTTCGGATGAGACCGAGGAGCTGATGCCGTACCCAATCGCACTTGCCCATAAACTGGCAAGACAGCTTACGAAGATCCGCAAGGATGGAACACTTCCTTATCTTCGTCCAGATGGCAAGACTCAGGTCACTGTTGAGTATGATGAAGATGGAATCCCTGCGAGATTGGATGCGGTAGTGCTTTCTACGCAGCATGATCCGGAGGTTACTCAGGAACAGATTCATGAGGACATCAAAAAGTATGTATTTGATGTAATCCTTCCAAAGGAAATGATTGATGAACAGACCAAATTCTTTGTGAATCCGACCGGCCGTTTCGTAATCGGCGGTCCACACGGAGACAGTGGTCTGACCGGAAGAAAAATCATTGTAGATACCTATGGTGGAATGGCGCGTCACGGCGGTGGTGCATTTTCAGGAAAGGACTGCACGAAGGTAGACCGAAGTGCAGCCTATGCAGCTCGTTACGCAGCGAAGAATATTGTGGCAGCCGGACTTGCGAAGAAATGTGAGATTCAGCTTTCCTATGCAATCGGTGTTGCACAGCCAACCTCGATTATGGTAGACACATTTGGAACGGGAAAGCTTTCTGACTGCGAACTGGTAAATATTATCCGCGAGAATTTTGATCTCCGTCCGGCAGGAATCATTAAGATGTTAGACCTGCGCCGCCCGATTTATAAGCAGACAGCAGCTTATGGACATTTTGGGAGAATTGATTTAAACTTACCTTGGGAGCAGCTTGACAAAGCAGAAGACTTGAAGAAATATCTTAGCTAAGCATCCATGTATGCGATAGGACGTTCATTCAAAAAAGAGAGCAGCGAAGCCGGAGCACGCCGCGTAATGGGAATATATGCTGCCCGGGAATGCTTTGAAGGTCTTATTGATGTATCCAGAAAAAACAGAATATTTAAGACGCACCGGGGCACAGGCGTACACACTGTAGTGATGAGGCAACTTAGAATCCACAGAGAAATACACTTGTCTGCACGGATGCGTCTTTCTTTGCATTTCTGTATTGCGGGTTGTGTTAGGCTTTCCATGAAGGACCTGATATGAGGCACGGTCCATTTGGCGAAGCCCAATTTAGGATGGATTGATGTTCAAGGAGTGGAGGTAACCATATGAAACTAAAAACGAGATTAGTCATTGCATTTTTTACGATTATCATTCTTCCGACTATATTTACAACAGTTGCGCTGCACACGTACGACCCGAAACAGGCGTCGGAGATCCAGCAGACCTATCTGATTATCATTTTCATCACTGCGGCACTGCTCATTCTCTGGATTTACCGGGCGGTGAGCATCCCAATTAAGAAAATGCAGGAGGCGGCCCAGCAGATCAAGGAAGGAAATCTGAATTTCGAGCTGAAGGTCGAGAGTGAGGATGAACTGGGACAGCTTAGTCAGGACTTTGAAGATATGAGACTCCGGCTTAAGGCAAATGCAGAGGAGAAGGTGAAATTCGATCGGGAGAATAAGGAATTGATCAGTAACATTTCCCATGATCTGAAGACGCCAATCACTGCCATCAAAGGTTATGTCGAGGGAATCAAAGATGGCGTGGCAGATACGCCGGAAAAGATGGACAGATACATCAAAACGATATACAATAAGGCTAATGAGATGGACCTTCTCATTAACGAACTGACTCTGTATTCGAAGATTGATACGAATCGTATTCCGTATAACTTCACGACCATTTCAGCAATTGATTATTTTGGGGATTGTTCGGAAGATTTGTCTATGGAGCTGGAGTCAAAAGGAATAGAGTTTCACTACCACAATGAGATACGGGATGACTGTAAGATCATTGTGGACACAGAACAACTGAGACGGGTCATTAATAACATCGTCAATAATTCCATCAAGTATATGGATAAGCCCAGTGGGTGTATTACTATGGGCGTTAAGGATGTGGGTGACTTCGTACAGATAGAACTGGGAGATAACGGAAAGGGAATTGCGGCGAAGGATCTGCCGAATATCTTTGACCGTTTTTACCGGACAGACGCTTCAAGAAATTCTTCTAAAGGTGGAAGTGGTATCGGCCTTTCTATTGTGAAGAAGATTGTGGAAGAGCATGGGGGTAACATTTGGGCAACTAGCAGGGAAGACGAAGGAACAACCATGTCCTTTGTAGTACGCAAATATCAGGAGGTACCAGTAGATGAGTAAAATATTGATTGTAGAAGACGAGGAAGCAATTGCGGATCTTGAGAAAGATTATCTTGAAATTAACGGATTTGAAGTAGAAGTGGCCAATGATGGCAAGCAGGGACTTGAGAGAGCTTTGGCGGAGGATTTTGATTTGTTTATCCTTGATCTTATGCTTCCGGGCGTGGATGGATTTGAAATATGCAGACAGGTGCGGGACGAGAAGAATACACCGATTATCATGGTCTCGGCCAAAAAGGATGACATCGACAAGATTCGTGGGCTGGGGCTTGGAGCAGATGATTATATGACGAAGCCATTCAGTCCAAGTGAGCTGGTAGCGAGAGTGAAGGCACATCTTGCGAGATATGAGCGTCTGATTGGAAGTACGATTGAGGAGAACAAGGTCATAGAGATTCGCGGATTGAAGATTGATACCACAGCGAGGCGTGTGTGGGTCAATGGGGAAGAAAAGTCATTTACGACAAAGGAATTTGATCTTCTGACGTTCCTTGCAGGACATCCGAATCATGTGTACACGAAGGATGAGCTGTTCAGTGAGATCTGGGATATGGAGTCCATCGGGGACATTGCGACTGTGACGGTCCATATTAAGAAGATCAGAGAGAAGGTCGAGTATGATACGTCCAACCCGCAGTATATCGAGACAATCTGGGGTGTCGGATACCGGTTCAAGATGTAGAACTGTCAATGAACTGACTGAGAAATGACGGAATAGGAATGGAGATTAGGGAAAGTGGAAAAGAAGAATATCAGGCTGAATACCATGCAGATGATTGCACTGGGATTTTTCGGCGTTATTTTGCTGGGAGGACTGCTATTGTGGCTTCCAGTTTGTAATCAGAAGCCAATCGCATTTATCGATGCATTGTTTACTTCCGTTTCAGCAGTATGCGTGACCGGGTTGGTTACGATTACTCCGGCGACACAGTTTACGGTACTTGGAAAGATTATTCTGATGCTGCTGATTCAGACTGGTGGTCTTGGGGTCATGGCCTGCGCGATTTCGTTTTTTATTGTGATTCGTAAAAAGATTACGGTAAAAGAGCGCGTAATGATTCAGCAGGCATACAGCCTGGACACCCTGTCGGGAATGGTACAGTTCATTATACGGATTTTAAAATGCACATTTCTGGCAGAAGGAGTCGGAGCACTGTTTTATATGACGCAGTTTGTTCCACGTTATGGTCTTCTTAAGGGGATATGCTATGGAATCTTCCATGCTGTTTCCGCATTTTGTAATGCTGGAATTGATATTCTGGGAGATAACAGTTTTTGCGATTTTACGAATTCCCCGGTCATTAATATTACAACGATGGGACTGATTGTTATCAGTGGTCTCGGATTCATGGTATGGCATGATATGCATGAATCTTTAAAAAAAGTATTGAAAAAGGATATTCCAAGGGAGAGAGCATTTACAAGACTTTCATTGAGTACGAAGGTGGTGCTCACGATGACAGTGTCTTTAATACTATTTGGTGCAGTATGTATCTATCTGATGGAGTATAACAATCCGGAGACACTTGGCGGATTGAACTGGTGGGAGAAGATCATGGCAGCTTTTTTCCAGTCTGTTACTACGAGGACTGCCGGATTTGCATCGATATCCCAGGTAGGATTGAAACAGGGAACCAAATTGCTCTGCTGTGTGCTGATGTTCATCGGTGGTTCACCGGGAGGTACCGCAGGCGGTGTCAAGACAACAACAATCGCACTGATGCTTTTGATTTGTCTTGCAGTGATTCGTGGAAAAAAGGACGTAGAGTGCTATGGAAGACGAATTAGCAATGGAAATATGAGAACTGGAATTGTTATTGTTATTGTAACGTTTCTGTTTTTGCTATTCGGAGTTACACTTATTACAATACTGGAGCCGAACCGGGAGTTTATTGATATTCTGTATGAGGCGACTTCTGCAATGGGAACGGTGGGACTTACAGCAGACCTAACGCCATCTCTCACACGAGGAAGCCAGGTTGTGTTGATGGCGTTGATGTATATCGGCCGAATCGGACCGATTACGATGACACTGGTGTTTGCGGGAAAAGCGGGAGCGTCCCAGCAGCTTAGAGATTTGCCAACAAAAAGTATATCAGTAGGTTAAGGAGAAGAAAGAAGATGAAGAAACAATATGCAGTATTTGGACTTGGAAGTTTTGGACGCAGTGTAGCACTTACCCTGGAAAGCCTTGGGTGTGATGTTGTCGTTGTAGACAAATCATTAGAAAAGATTCAGGAAATTGCAGATTCTGTGGCTTATGCCATGCGTGCGGATGTTACGGACCCGGAGGTACTTAAGACACTTGGTGCGAGAAACCTGGATGGTGCGGTGGTCGCTGTATCGGATAATCTTGAAGCAAGTATTATGTCAATTATAGTTTCCAAGGAAATGGGAATTCCACATGTGGTTGCCAAGGCAAAGGATGATCTTCAGGCGACTGTGCTTCAAAAGGTCGGGGCCGATGCAATCGTATATCCGGAACGTGATATGGGAACCAGGCTGGCCAAAAATCTGATGTCCACTGCATTTGCGGACTGGATTGAATTGTCTAATGATTTTAGTCTTGTGGAGACGGAGATTCCGGAGAGCTGGATTGGTAAGAGTCTGATAGAACTTCGAGTACGTGAAAGATTTGATGTGAACGTGGTCAGTGTGATCATCGATGGCAGGGTGAAGGTTACATTTGACCCGCAGGAAAGTCTTCCGGCAGGAACGATTCTGATTCTGATTGGATCGAATGATACATTGGAGAGATTCCAGAATCATGATAAGAATTAGGGGATTAAAAAATGTTCTAAGGAAAATCGCAGGGAAAGGAATATATGATTACGAGTACAAGTAATGCAAAGGTGAAGGAGCTTTTGAACCTTCAAAAGAAGGCGAAGTTACGCAACGAAAAAAAAGTGTTTGTCGTGGAAGGTCTTCGGATGTTTTCCGAGACTCCGAGGGAACGAATCGTACAGGTCTATCTTTCGGAAAGCTTCCATAGTAAAAAGGGGAAACAGCTGAATCTATCCGGACTTACAGTTGAGATTCTGTCCGACACGGTATTTTCTTATGTGTCCGACACAAAATCACCTCAGGGAATTTTGTGTATCGTGAAGCAGAATGATTATATCATAGAGGATGTAATGAAAGCCGAAAGAGCGCATATACTAATGTTGGAAAATCTTCAGGACCCGGGGAACATGGGAACGATTATGAGGACGGCGGAGGGTGCCGGTGTAACTGGAATCCTGATGAGCCGGGACACTGTGGACATCTACAATCCCAAAGTGGTTCGTTCCACGATGGGTTCGATTTACCGGATTCCCTTCCTATATGTAGAAGATTTTCTGGCGGCAGCCAAGGTGGTGAAGGCGGCAGGAATTCGAATTTTTGCAGCACATCTGGATGGAAAGGATACTTATGACAGACAGGACTATCTTGGAGGAACCGCATTTTTGATTGGCAACGAGGGAAATGGACTGACGCCGGAAGCAGCAGAAGCGGCGGATACCTGGATTCGGATTCCGATGCATGGGAAAGTAGAATCCTTAAATGCAGCAATTGCCTCTGCAATCCTCATGTATGAGGTGTGCAGACAGAGAGGAGAGTAATTATGAACGGTTTATCGTGGATTGTACTGTTTATTGTGTTGATTATTATTGAAATCTTTACAATGGGACTGACAACCATCTGGTTTGCGGGTGGAAGTCTGGTGGCGTTTGTGCTAAGTCTGCTTGGACTCTCACTGCCGATACAGGTGATTGCATTTGTGGTGGTTTCAGTGGCTTTGTTTTTGGTGACACGTCCAATCGCAATGAAATATTTTAATAAAGACAGAGTGAAGACAAATGTAGAGAGCCTGCTTGGAAAGACCGCGCTTGTGACCGAGAATATTGACAATATTCATGCAACGGGCAAGGTAGAGGTAAACGGACTGGAATGGACTGCGAGGGCAGAGGAGGATGGTCTGGTTATAGAGAAGAACAGCGTGGTAGAAATTTTGAAAATTCAAGGTGTCAAGTTGATTGTTAAGAAAGAGGAGGCAAAGTAGAATGGGAATTATTGGATTGATTTTAGTGGTATTGATTGTTTTGATTTTGATTTCCTGTGTGAAGATCGTACCGCAGGCGAAGGCACTGGTAGTAGAGAGACTTGGAGCATTTCAGGGAACATGGGGAGTTGGACTTCATTTTAAGCTTCCGATTATTGACCGTATTGCAAGAAAAGTAGATTTAAAGGAGCAGGTAGTAGACTTTGCACCGCAGCCGGTTATCACAAAGGATAATGTAACGATGAGAATTGATACCGTCGTATTTTACCAGATTACAGATCCGAAGTTGTTCGCATATGGTGTTGCCAATCCAATTATGGCAATCGAGAACCTGACAGCAACCACACTTCGTAACATCATCGGTGATCTGGAGTTAGACCAGACACTGACTTCCAGAGAGACGATCAACACAAAGATGAGAGCATCTCTGGATGTTGCAACGGATCCATGGGGAATCAAGGTCAACCGTGTTGAGCTCAAGAACATCATTCCACCGGCAGCGATTCAGGATGCCATGGAGAAACAGATGAAGGCAGAGCGTGAGCGAAGAGAAGCAATCCTTCGTGCAGAAGGTGAGAAGAAGTCAACAATCCTTGTTGCGGAAGGTCATAAGGAATCCCTGATTCTGGATGCGGAGGCAGAGAAACAGTCTGCAATCCTGCGCGCAGAAGCTGAAAAGGAAAAGAGAATTCGTGAGGCGGAAGGTGAGGCTGAGGCAATTCTTAAGGTACAGCAGGCGACAGCCGATGGTATCCGCTTTATCAAAGAGGCGGGGGCGGATCAGGCTGTGCTTACCATCAAGAGTCTGGAGGCATTTGAGAAGGCTGCAGATGGAAAAGCAACGAAGATCATTATCCCTTCTGAGATTCAGGGAATTGCAGGACTTACAAAGTCTTTAGTTGAAATTGGAAAGGATGACGGAAAGAAGGCTGAGTAATTTTAAAAAGCATTCGGAAGGCACACCAGATAGAGAAGACAGAATAAGGAATACAGACCGGATAGAGAAAATAGACAGATTGAGAGAGGACGAAAGAAAAATGGATTTAAAAGGACGCAATTTTTTGACATTAAAGGATTTCACAGCAGAAGAGATCACATATATGCTTGACTTGGCAGCGAAGCTGAAGGAGAAAAAGAAAAAAGGCAAGCTGGTAGACAATTACCGTGGGATGAATGTGGCTCTGATTTTTGAGAAGACAAGCACCCGGACCCGCTGTTCTTTTGAAGTGGCTGCCCATGATATGGGGATGGGAACTACTTATCTGGATCCGACAGGATCGCAGATCGGAAAGAAAGAGAGTATCGAGGATACTGCCCGTGTTCTTGGAAGGATGTATGATGGAATCGAGTACCGTGGATTCGGTCAGGAGATTGTGGAAGACCTTGCAAAATATGCCGGAGTTCCAGTATGGAACGGACTGACCAATGAGTACCATCCAACACAGATGCTGGCAGACATGCTGACCATCCGGGAGCATTTCGGCTCGCTGGAAGGAAAGAAGCTGGTATACATGGGTGATGCAAGATATAACATGGGAAATTCCCTGATGATCGCCTGTGCAAAGCTGGGCATGCATTTTGTGGCTTGTACTTCTAAGAAATATTTTCCAAATGAAGAGCTGATTGCACAGTGTCAGGAGTATGCGAAAGAGAGTGGTGCAACATTAAGTTTCATCGAGGATGTGTCAGAAGGTACAAAAGATGCCGATGTCATTTACACAGACGTGTGGGTATCTATGGGTGAGCCTGATGCAGTATGGGAAGAGCGAATCTGTGAACTGAGTCCTTATAAGGTGACAAAGGCTGTGATGGACAATGCGGGTGAGCAGGCAATTTTCCTGCACTGCCTTCCGGCGTTCCATGATCTTAAGACCAAGATCGGGGCACAGATGGCAGAGCGGTTCGGCATTCAGGATATGGAAGTTACCGATGAAGTATTTGAGTCAGCACAATCAAAAGTATTTGATGAGGCTGAGAACCGTATGCACACCATCAAAGCCGTGATGGTGGCAACTCTGGGAGAGCGTTTCTAAAAAAAAGTTCGGGAATAAGCAGCGAAGAGGATTGTAAGTGTCCGCTTTCTATGTATGCATGAAAGGATTTAGAAAAATTTGAAGACAGAGATATTAAGACTGCTCCGTGAGAGTGACAGCTTTGTGTCGGGACAGCAGCTTTGTGAGCAGTTTCAGGTGTCCCGGACGGCTGTGTGGAAAGTCATCAAGCAGCTTCAGGAAGAGGGATACCAGATTGAGGCGGTCAGGAATAAAGGCTACCGTATTACCGGAAGTCCGGATGTGATGACAGAGGAAGAGCTGACCAGTCTTTTAGATACCAGATGGGCAGGAAAACATATCAGTTATTTTGACACGACGGATTCCACCAACAATCAGGCAAAGGCTATGGGGGATGCAGGTGCACCTCATGGAACTCTGGTGGTTGCGGATCGTCAGGATGCAGGAAAGGGCAGAAGGGGACGGGTGTGGTCCACTCCGCCAGGAGGAAGTATTGCCATGTCGATTCTCCTCCGGCCAGACATCGAACCATCGAAGGCGCCTATGCTGACCCTTGTGATGGCAATGGCTGTGGCAGAAGGCATTTCCCAGACAGAGAAGCTGGACGCTGGAATCAAATGGCCCAATGATATTGTGCTGAGCAAAAAGAAGGTCTGTGGAATTCTGACGGAGATGAGCACTGAGATTACCTGTATCAATCATGTGGTGATCGGCGCGGGCATCAATGTAAATCTGACAGAGTTCCCGGAAGAAATTGCGAAGACAGCCACATCGCTCCGGATAGAAAAGGGCGAAGTCATAAAACGAAGCGAGCTGATCGCCGCAATTATGAAGCGGTTTGAATATCGGTATGAGCAGTTCATGCAGACGGAAGATTTGTCTTTGATGCAGGAGGACTATCATTCGATTCTTCTGAATCGGGAAAAGAAAGTACGCATTCTAAGTCCGAAGGAAGAGTATGACGGAGTGGCTCTGGGAATCAATGAGAAAGGTGAGCTTCTGGTGAGGAGAGAAAACGGCTCGGTGGAAGAGATATTTTCCGGTGAAGTTTCTGTCAGAGGCATCTACGGATACGTGTAGACCGGGAACCTTACGAGGAGACAGCGAAGCAGATTCTGAGCAGCAGCAAGGCATAAAGTGTTTTATAAAAAAGGGTTGGGCGAGTTTTGGAGTATCCGCTCGATTATCAGCAGGATGGAGTAAATATGGAAGACGACAAGATTGTACTATGTGCCGCCAGCGCATATGAGAGAAAATATTATCTGAACCCGGAGTTTCAATCGCTCCCGGAGAAGATTCAAAAGGAACTGCAGATTCTGTGTGTGCTTTATACGGAAGATGTGGGCGGGGTGATTGCATTCGTATTCGACGAAGCGGGAAATCTCTCCATTGATATCAGTCATGAGGATAATGATCTGAGGTTCGATGAGATTGGAAGCGGACTGAAGATTAAAGAAATGCAGCAGAAGAATGTAGAATTGTTCCAGGCACTGGAAGTGTTTTTCCGGGTGTTCTTTCTGGGACAGGAAGTGTAGAAGTGCAGAGTTCAAAAGATAACATACAGGGAGGAAGATAATGCTACTGGCCATTGACGCAGGAAATACCAACATCACACTAGGTGTGTTCGATGAAGATGAATTAATTGAAACATTTCGTATTACGACAAAAATTTCCAGGACTTCAGATGAATACGGAATCGTATTTTGTGAGATTTTAGAACATAGAGGAATCTCAGTGGGAAGTGTGGAGGCCGTGATTATTGCTTCGGTGGTACCGGATATCATGCACTCCCTGGAGAATTCTTTTTACAAATATTTTAACGTGACACCGATTATTGTCTCTGCCGGAATCAAGACTGGCATTATGGTGACAACAGAGAATCCGAGACAGACTGGAGCTGACCGTATTGTGGATGCGGTGGCGGCATATGAATTGTATGGCGGTCCGGTTATCGTTGCAGACTTTGGAACCGCTACGACCTATGATCTGGTCGGACCAAACGGAACCTTTGAGGCCGGTGTGACTGCACCGGGTATTCGTACATCCGGACAGTCCATGTGGGGATCAGCGGCAATGCTGCCAGCTATCGAGATCAAGAAGCCCTCTTCGATTCTGGCGAAGAATACCATCACCAGTATGCAGGCCGGTCTTGTGTATGGAGCAATCGGTCAGACAGAATATATTGTCAAGAAGATGAAAGAGGCTTCCAAATATGACGAAATCAAAGTTGTAGCAACTGGCGGTCTTGGAAGAGTCATTGCGTCAGAGACAGACTGCATTGATATTTACAATTCCAAGCTGACACTGGAAGGGCTGCGTTTGATTTATAAGAAGAATAAGAAATAGAAATGAAAGAGGAAGAAGCAGTTTTTTTGAATGTGTTTAGAACACAGATGAAGAAGAAACTGCTTCTTATAAAAATGTAAGAAATTGAAATGCGAGAGAAAATATGAAGAAATTAACAATCGGCAATGTTGAGCTTTCTAACACTTATATACTAGGACCGATGGCAGGAGTAACAGACCTGCCTTTTCGCTTGCTCTGCAAGGAACAGGGGGCGGGACTTCTATGCATGGAAATGGTCAGCGCAAAGGCGTTGCAGTTTAACAACAAAAACACGGAAACACTGCTTGCGATTCATCCGAAGGAATTTCCGGTATCTCTTCAGCTCTTTGGTTCAGACCCGGATGTGATCAGTGAACAGGCAAAGCGGCTGGAAGAGAGACCATTTGCCATATTGGACATCAACATGGGCTGTCCGGTGCCGAAGGTAGTGAAAAACGGAGATGGCTCTGCACTGCTGAAGAATCCGAAGCTGGTCTATGAAATTGTCTCTAAGACCGTAAAGGCCATCAGTAAACCGGTCACAGTCAAAATCCGGAAAGGCTTTGATGATGATCATATCAATGCGGTGGAAATCGCAAAGATTATCGAGGAAGCCGGCGGTGCGGCGGTGGCAGTTCATGGCAGAACGCGAGAGCAGTATTACAGCGGAAAAGCGGACTGGAATATTATCCGACAGGTCAAGGAAGCGGTGAGCATCCCGGTAATCGGAAACGGAGATGTGACAGACGGTGAGCGGGCAATTGCTATGAGAGAGCAGACCGGATGTGACGGAATTATGATTGCCAGAGGTGCAAAAGGAAATCCATGGATATTTTCCGAACTTCTGGCATATGAAAGAACAGGGGAGATTCCGATCCGGCCATCCGTTCAGAAAATCAAAGAAACGATGCTGCGCCATGCAAGACTGATGATTGAGTACAAAGGAGACTATACCGGAATCCGTGAGATGCGTGCCCATATTGCATGGTACACAAAAGGGATGCGTGGATCGACGAAGCTGCGCAGCGCGCTGAACCAGGTAGAGTCTTATGAGGAACTGGAGGAGTGCCTTTCACGATTAGGGTGAGCTTAAGTATCAAGTATAATCACTTGACTTTGATCGTGGTATTAGGTATAATATTGAAATTGTGAAAGTGTCTGTACTGCTACGGGGAGATACTACATTAATGGATAAAATTTACATCTACAAAAGTTGATTATAAATAAAAGATAGGAAAAGGAAGGTAACAGAAATGGAAGCAAAGAAAAAATTACTTACTTATGCAGGATTAAAAGCAATCGAGGAAGAATTAGAAAATCTGAAGGTCGTTAAGAGAAAAGAAGTTGCTGGAAAGATTAAAGAAGCGAGAGAGCAGGGAGACTTATCAGAGAATGCTGAGTATGACGCAGCAAAAGATGAGCAGAGAGATATTGAAGCGCGTATTGAGGAACTGGAAGGCATCCTTAAGAATGCAGAAGTTGTCGTTGAGGATGAAGTAGACTTAGACAAGATCAACGTCGGCTGTACCGTTCTTGTTCACGACAAAGAATTTGACGAGGAAATCGAATTCAAACTTGTTGGTTCCACTGAGGCGAACAGCCTTAAGGGAAAGATTTCCAACGAGTCACCGGTAGGCAAGGCACTGCTTGGCAAGAAGATTGGCGATACCGTTGCAGTTGAGACGCAGGCCGGAATCATGGAATACACAGTATTAAAGATTGACCGTACAGTATAAGAAGGGGTGGACAAATTGGCAGAGCAGCAGAAGAACAAACAGCAAAACAATAAGCAGCAGGAACCGGATGTAAATCAGCTTAGAAAAGTGCGTCGTGAAAAACTGGCGAACTTACAGGCAGAAGGAAAGAATCCATTTGAGATCATGAAGTATGACCAGACACATCATGCGCAGGAGATCAAAGATAATTATGATGAACTAGAGGGAAAGAATGTCTCTATTGCAGGGCGTGTTATGGCGAAGCGCGTCATGGGAAAGGCTTCTTTCTGCAATATTCAGGATTTATCTGGAAATATTCAGAGCTATGTTGCAAGAGATTCCATCGGGGAAGAGGAATACAAAGCATTTAAGAAGATGGATATCGGTGATATCGTTGGACTTAAGGGCGAGGTATTTACAACAAAGATGGGTGAGATTTCCATTCATGCATCTTCCGTAGAGTTATTATCTAAGAGTCTGCAGATTCTTCCTGAGAAGTTCCACGGACTGACGAACACAGATCTTCGTTACCGTCAGAGATATGTGGATTTGATTATGAATCCGGAGGCAAAGGATACCTTTGTGAAGCGCTCAAAGATTATCAGTTCTGTGCGCCGTTATCTGGATGGACAAGGCTTCATGGAAGTCGAGACACCTATGCTGGTTGCGAATGCCGGAGGTGCGGCTGCCCGCCCATTTGAAACACATTTTAATGCATTGAATGAAGACTTAAAACTCCGTATTTCTCTTGAATTATATTTGAAGAGACTGATCGTTGGCGGAATGGAGCGCGTTTATGAAATTGGACGTGTATTTCGTAATGAGGGATTGGATACCAGACATAATCCTGAGTTTACTCTGATGGAGTTATATCAGGCATATACCGATTACCACGGCATGATGGACCTTACAGAGAACCTGTATCGCCACGTGGCACAGGAAGTTCTCGGCACGACCCAGATCGTATACAACGGTATTGAGATGGATCTTGGCAAGCCGTTTGAGAGAATCACAATGGTTGACGCAGTGAAGAAATATGCTGGCGTTGACTGGAACGAAGTGAAGACAGACGAGGATGCTAAGGCACTTGCCCGGGAAAAGAATATTGAATTCGAGGAGCGTCATAAGAAGGGCGATATCCTGAATCTGTTCTTTGAGGAATTTGTAGAAGAGCACCTTCTTCAGCCTACATTTGTTATGGATCATCCGGTTGAGATCTCTCCACTTACAAAGAAGAAACCGGAGAACCCGGACTATGTAGAACGTTTCGAGTTCTTTATGAATGGCTGGGAGATGGCAAATGCGTACTCTGAGCTGAATGACCCGATTGATCAGAGAGAGCGTTTCAAGGCTCAGGAAGCACTTCTTGCTGCCGGAGATGACGAAGCTAACACGACAGACGAAGATTTCCTGAATGCACTGGAGATCGGTATGCCGCCTACAGGTGGTATCGGATTCGGTATCGACAGAATGTGTATGCTGCTGACAGATGCGGCTGCGATCAGGGATGTACTCTTGTTCCCAACAATGAAGTCAATCGACAAGTAAAAACCTAGTAAAATCAAGGGTTTGCGAGGTTAGGTAAGACGCTTACTACAACGCTTACTACAACAAATTCGTAATTTGAGATGAAGAATTATGGGCTCAACTGACGGATAGCTTTGAATAAAACAGGATAAAGATTAACGAAAATAGGGACTTTCCTTTAGAAAAAT